>JAUPKV010000595.1 GCA_030837265.1 Methanobacteriota archaeon | reverse complement strand
TTGAGGAACTTATTTGGAATACAAGATTCTCTATGAAGCACCTCGTTTTGCAAGTCCATCTTGTCTAACAAGTTCGTCAAGTGCTCAATTGCAATAATAAACAATATATGCTGTCTTCTTAAGTAATAGTAAATAAGGGAATTTATAATTGAGAAGTATTATCGCTAATTTATGCAATTAAGCATATCTAACTATTATTGACACAGCAGGGGTAAGGCCATAGAGTTTGTAAACCATAACATCAATTTGCTTCTCTAATGCCGAAGTATCTGCCTGCGGGTCTTTTGCTTTATAGCAAAGATGTAATCAACGAGGGCGATGAAGGGCTGCTTGATTTTACCGATATTTTTTATTAAAGATATTTTGCAAGAGCTTATCTTTATAAATAAAAATTGCTGGCTGGTAATGAATGACTTGCCTAATCACATGTTTGCATATATTAAATGCACAGTTTCTGTTTTTGCATCAGATTTTTAAATTTGTTTAACGACTCTCTTGCCAGAATAGTGCCGAGCATATTAGGATCACTATCCTCAAGAGACTGTTTCTTATAAGATTCTGGATAGAACTTTTCTTCGTATTCTTTCATTGAATGGTATTCTTGTACTTTCGTTCTAAGCCTTTTCATTTTTTATCTCCTTTATTTTCCTGAAAATAATTCGCAAAAAAATGAGGATTCAATTCAGGCTTAAAATAATGTTTTCTTTTAATCCAGATGAATCCATCTCCCTTTGAAATTACTGCGACATCAATTGGACCACCAACTGTTTCAGCATCCAGTGAAATCTTTCTTTTGAACGACGTAAGATTTACGAGCGATTCTGCCATAGCAGCAAGTTCATCTTTTGGAAGAAAAGATACTGCGTTGATAATAGGATTGATGTGATAAGTCCTTGTGTAATCTTGCAGTTTCTTATTAAAATCTGCAAGTATCGAAATACCGATTTCTTTCAGTTTCTTTGAAAATTCCTGCTTTCTGTCAGTATCATTGTTTTTGATACTATCCATAATATAATCCGGATACTTTGCAAAATATTCGGACAAGTAATCTGTAATTATTTTATTATAATAGGGATCAACACCTTGTATAAATGTATCTACCATCTCCCTTTGTGCAAAAGGAATAATATAGGCAGAAGATTCAAAACTGATCACCGCATCATTTTCTTTTTTGTACTTTAGGATGTTATTGATTTTTGCTTCTATGGCAAATGAAACAAGAGAAGGAAATGTTTCTTCTTCACCAAAACCCGTTATTACTATCCCAGATGCGTTTCTTGCAAATCTATCTTTTGAAAAAATATTTGTGCAAATAGTTTTTAGTTCACTGAATGATTCTTCTGATATCGGCAATTGTTGGAAAACTTCATTTCTTGCCTTATTGATCAATTCACCATACTTCGCAACCAAACTTTTGTCATAATTGGCATCTATGTGACTTAATCTGGAAGCTTTATCCCAAATATCGAAATGCTTCTTTATCGTCTGCTTAACTATATCTTTAACCAGTGTTTCCGCAATTTTCTTATCAGCGCTTAATTTTATTTTTACCTCGCTATCGATTTCATTCTTAATATCAACGAAATATCCGGCTATTGTCCTGAAAAAATGTTTTTCTTGCTCTGATTCAGGAAATAAAGCTGTATTCTCAGTAAGAAAAGCAAGAAAATTATCGGTATATTCTTTGAGAGTCGAAAACTTCTCTTTGCCCAATTTTGCTCTATAAATCTTGATGATCGATTCCCAGGGGACATCCATAAAATTAGCGCTGCCATAAATCATTATGCCAACCGGCTGATATTTGGAAAGAGCAAACAACTTATTAACGGTATTGAAGATCTTATTGCCCCTGTCTTGCTCAATTGTGACGGCGCTATCAGCCGCAAGAGCCACTGCCGTCTTATTCATTATTGCAATTTCAGCTGTCATATTTCCTCTGAATTTTCTTAAATGAGGATGGTCTTATGTTCAATTATATTATCAATAAAAAATAGTATCTTCAATAGTTATCTCTTTCCCTTTTTGCTCATATTCAAAGATATAAAAACCAATCAGCCAGTTACGGATGGTAATATGGCGGTTGATTGCCTTTGCAGCCGATTGTTGCAAGGCGGTATGGGTTTGCTGTATACTGTTGACTAAGAATTCAAAGGCCATATTACTTTATGACTAACCATGTTCCGAGTTCAAAATTATCCAAAGCACTCACCTGCTTTGATTTTGGAATCAATAATGCCCCCGGCCAGAGGTGCGTTTTTGATTGCTGCGTTTTTTAAATACATAGCATATTTTATCCACGGCTTTTTTGAGCAATTCTGTATATTTACCTATCTCACCGTTCCTGGTTTCTGTATTGAATAATTCACAAAGCTTCTCATAAGGCTCTTTGCGTCCCTGACACATCAGGCGGTAGATTTCCAGTATTTGCTAATTTTTTGTATATTACCAAGGTTTTCCGGGCGGTATTCTCCCATGAAAAATCCTTAATCCGTTCTGAACATTTCATGATTAAGGATTTTCTCATTTTATCATCTAATAGTACCTTGCTCATTGCATCCCGGAGGGCAGTAATATCATATGGGTCGACAAGTATGGCTGCATCTCCAG
>JAUPKV010000594.1 GCA_030837265.1 Methanobacteriota archaeon | reverse complement strand
TAATTCCTTTGAGAGTATCAATATTAAAAAGTCATCTGAATTTATATATAATGTAAAGAACGAGAACTCCTTACAAATAATAGTCTTTAAATATTTCAAGATAGAGCCGTTTATTGAACTAAATATACAGAACGTCTAAACATCTCATTTATTTAATTAGAATCTCTAATTTCTTTGATGTAAGTCCCTTTTAGGGATCTATAATGTTTAAAAAATATTATACTATCCCGATTTTGGGCTTTTTAAATCAATTTTAAATTTTACGCCGTTTCTCTCCTTATATTTCAAAAAGTATATGTGAAATCTTAGGAACTTTCAAAAGAGCAAATATTAGGAAAATAAAAAGCAAGTAAAAAAGTGGCAGTCATATATTTCTTTTATAAAGATGAAGTCGCCTGAAAAGCAGGCAACTTCATACATATTATTTTTAGCTCTTTTATCAGACTACTGCTTAATCGCAGTAGTAGAGTTTGAAGACTTCAGCCGTATAGTTACGGCAGACGCTTGACCACAACATTGCGAAAGTCATATTATTTCCTCCAATCGTTTCCTGAGTTTGTTTATCCCACGTTATTCTTATCTCTTAATCAGTATTCCTGCTTAATCGCAGTAGTAGAGTTTGAAGACTTCAGCCGTATAGTTACGGCAGACGCTTGACCACAACATTGCAAAGGTCATATTATTTCCTCCAATCGTTTCCTGAGTTTGTTTATCCCACGTTATTCTTATCTCTTAATTAGCATTCCTGCTTAATCGCAGTAGTAGAGTTTGAAGCATTCAGCCGTATAGTTACGGCAGACGCTTGACCACAACATTGCAAAGGTCATATTATTTCCTCCAATCGTTTCCTGAGTTTGTTTATCCCCCGTTATTCTTATCTCTTAATCAGCATTCCTGCTTAATCGCAGTAGAAGAGTTTGAAGACTTCAGCTGTATAGTTACAGCTGACGCTTGACCAGAACATTGCGAAGATCATATTATTTCTTCCAATCGTTTCCTGAGTTTGTTTATCCCCCGTTATACCCAGGTCTTCTGCAATTTGGAAGTATAATTCCCTGCAGAAACCTCTTTCACTTCTGCTTTAGAAAATCATTTAACCTATATTCAATAAGAAGCCGAAGTTATTTGCAAATGTAAAGAGCTGGTCAAGGCCAAAGCCAATGATAATGCTGGGTAGGCTGAATGGCATATTTATTCCCTCCATATTTTATAATTTTCAACATAGATAAATCATTTAACATATATTCAATAAGAAGCCGAAGTTATTTGCAAATGTAAAGAGCTGGTCAAGGCCAAAGGCAATGGTAATGCTAGGTATACTGAATGGCATATTTATTCCCTCCGTATTTCATAATTTTCTACACCGATGCTTGCTTAATGTTAGATATCTGAAACAGCATAGTTATCTGCACAGACTGTTTACTTTTTATATAATTCTCTATTATCAAGCCTCCATATTTCGCAGGCCCTGTCAGCTACTTACTAATATTACTATGTGAATTCAGTCTCATTTTGAGATTCACCGTTTGAACTTTTAGCTAACAGTGACTGTATATACCTATATATACAAAATTATATAAACTCAATAGAACTACTTCTCCTTACGAATAATAGTTCCTAAATATTTCGAGTGGAAGTTCTGTTAACAGATGTATATTTTTTTAATTTATGTCATGTTTAAAAGTTTAGAAATTAGTTGTACTTTAATATAAATATTTGAATGTTTTTCAGAGCTTAGTGAAAAATTTTTGAAAATGATTATTCAGGCCACTTTAAGTCTGCTATTATCTTTACATAAATTATGTATATAGAATACAACCCAAATTCCTGGAAGCAGACTTCTGGACGGACTCATAAATTTTTTGAGAAAGGCCTCTTCTTTCATGAATTAATTACAGCTGTCTGTTCTTACTGTCTATATTTTGGCTGATTTCATCTCCGGTAATTTTTGATAAAGAATGATATTTGGGACTGAATATATATTTAAGAGTCAAAAACAGTGTAAGTAGTGCGCATTTTGAAAGTTCACTTTTGAATGCATATCTCAACGCTTTAAATCAATAGCTATATGCCTTCAAATCGGATCTTTCGACTAAATTCAATAAAGCATAAGTTAAAATGGACTTCCTTACATAATAAGTAAAAGCATTGAGATTATTCAATGCAATTCTTTCTATCACATTTCAGCAACTTTGGGAAAGGGGGATGTGGATATTAACAAAAATAGTTTGCCTGAGGACGGACTTCCTATTGTAGAAGTTTCCAATGTCAGGAAAAGCTATGAACCTGGGAGTCTGGAAATTCCGGTTCTCTCAGGTATCGATCTTAAAATTGGAAGAGGAGAATTTCGGGCTACTATGGGCCCATCAGGCTCTGGAAAAAGTACTCTTGTGAATCTTAGAGGCTGCCTTGACAGGCCTACTGAAGGACAGGTTCTTATAAGGGAAAGAGATCTCAACAAAATGTCAGATGAGGAACTTGTCTGCGTTAGGGGGCTTGAAATAGGTTTTGTTTTTCAGACTTTTAATCTTGTCTCGCGCCTGACTCCCTTTGAGAACATTTTGCTCCCTACCTTTGTTAATTCGAGGATTAGCATTGATTCAAGGAAGCGTACAAAAGAACTTCTGGAAATTATGGGGCTGCACGACCGCATGCATCACAAGACGGATGAGCTTTCGGGAGGCAAATCTCAGAGGATTTCAAGTGCACGTACACTTATTAATGATCCTGCGTTCCTTCTTGTGGATGAACCGACCGGAAACCTTGATTCTAGGGCAGGAGCCGAGATCCTTTGC
>JAUPKV010000593.1 GCA_030837265.1 Methanobacteriota archaeon | reverse complement strand
TCTCGATGAATTCTTTATGGTCAGGGTCTCAGGAGTTCAAAAGAGAATAATAGAAGGAATGAAGGAGGAACAGACCGATGAACTGGCTCAGCAGCAGCTTCAAATTATCCGTGAAGAGCTTCTCAAACAGCTCCCTCTTGCTGACAGATGCTGGAACAAAATTCTGGAGCCTGCATTAAGAGAAAAAGGAATCAAAGTCCTGAACTATTTTGAACTTTCCGGCGCAGAACGAGAACAGCTCAGAGATTACTTTGAGAGAAATATTTTCCCATTACTCACACCTCTAGGCTTCGATTCAGGGCATCCTTTCCCCCATATTTCAAACCTGAGCCTTAACCTGGCAGTACTTATTGATGATCCGGATTATGGGGAGCGTTTTGCCAGAGTCAAAATCCCGCCGATATTCACAAGATTAATCGTAGTTCTTGAAGACGGTCAGGAAAGAATAAGCTCCAATTTTGAGGAACTGACAGCAGGACGTTTTGTGTGGCTAGAGCAGCTTATTGCTGCAAATCTGGACCTTCTGTTTCCTGGACAGCGAATCCTGGGAGCTTATCCGTTCAGAATCACACGAGATGCGGATCTTGGATTTGATGAAGATGGGGACAAGGACCTACTTACCGCTGTAAAACAGAGAGTCGGAAGAAACTACTTTGGGCCAGCTGTCAGACTCGAAATTGATTATACAATGCCCCCCAGGGTAACTGAGATCCTCCTTAAGAACCTGGATATAACTCCGTCCTTAATGTTTGCGTCGGCGGCTCCCCTCGGCCTTTCCAGTTTAATGAAGCTTACTCAGATTTCCCGTTCTGAACTTAAATATGAGCCATTCAAACCCACAAAACATCCTAAGTTAACTGGCAAAAAAAATATTTTTGAAGTACTGAAAAACCGAGATATAATGCTCTATCATCCTTATGATAGTTTCGAATCAGTAATTGATTTTATAGAAAAAGCTGCTGAGGACCCAGACGTCCTGGCAATCAAAATGGCATTGTACAGGGTAGACGATAATTCCAGGATAATTCAGGCTCTGATGAAAGCTGCAGATCGAAGAAAACAGGTTGCTGTCCTGGTTGAACTTAAAGCTCGTTTTGATGAAGAGAACAATATAGGCTGGGCAAAAGAACTTGAACATAAGGGTGTTTATGTGGCCTACGGCTTTCCTGGGCGCAAGGTTCATGCTAAAATGTGTCTCGTAGTCAGGGCCGAAAAAGAGGAAATAAGGTATTACGTGCACATGAGCACAGGTAACTATAACGCATCCACTGCGAAGATATATACCGACTTAGGTTACCTGACAAGTGACCAGTTCATAGGCAAAGATATCTCTGACCTTTTTAATGCCCTTACTGGATATTCAAGAAAAGATCACTACATCAAGCTTCTTGTAGCTCCCCAGACCCTCAGGCACCAGGTGCTGGAGCGAATCAGGCGTGAAATCGATCTTCACAAAAAGTTTGGAGATGGGCATCTGATCTTCAAGATGAATTCTCTTGTGGATTATCAGTGCATCAGGGAGCTATATAGGGCTTCTCGCGCTGGAGTGAAGGTTGACCTCATTATCCGGGGTGTCTGCTGCCTAAGACCCGGGATCTATGGACTAAGCGAAAACATAAGAGTTATCTCGATAATAGGCCGTTTTCTGGAGCATGCCCGAGTATACTATTTCAAAAATGGTGGAAAAGAAGAAGTCTTTATGGGCAGCCCCGATCTTATGCCGCGCAATCTGGATAACAGGGTTGAACTCCTCTTTCCGGTATCATCCGAGTATATCCCTATCGTAAGGGAGGTTATCCTGGGAGTCCAACTTAAAGATAACTTAAAAGCGCGCCTGCTGCTTCCTAACGGAAGGACAGAAAGAATATATGCGCCGCCTGAAGAAGAAGAACTGAATTCCCAGATGTGGATGCTTGAAAATACAGGAAGTTGGGATTTAAATTCTCGAAAAGGCTGAAAAGGGAATTTATTTTATTATTCTTGTCAATTTCTCTTTTTCCTCTTTCTTTTATTTTTCACTTTTTAGCTTCAAAGTTCAGAGTTTTAAATTCTGCTTTTACCTTTTAAGAGAAAAAAGTAGAGTAAAGATCTGAGTAATAAATATCAAATAGAATAAAAATCTGATAGGTATTGTGAGATTTATTTTAATACTCTTGACTCCTTCTAGAAAAACGAAAAATAAGGCGTGCAGGTGGTAAGTTAATGGAACCTGAGAAAAACTCCGAAGGCAGGGTTGTCGCGTTTATAGATATCGGGACTAACTCAATCCGGCTTCTTCTTGTCCGGATTAATCCCAACGGGTCTTATCTGCCCCTTACCAAGCAGAAAGAAACAGTCCGGCTTGGTGATAAGGAATTCATAGATAGAATTCTGCAACCAAAGGCAATAGAGCGTGCAGTTGTTGTCTGTAAAAAATTCATGGAACTTGCCAGAGCTTATCGGGCAGAGGAAGTCATAGCAGTAGCTACATCTGCAACGCGGGACGCAAGTAATAAGGTCCAGCTTCTCGAAATGTTGAAAACAGAGGCAAATCTTGAAGTCTGCACGATTTCCGGAACAGAAGAAGCCCGGCTGATCTACCTTGGTGTATCCAGCGAACTTCGCCTAGGGTACTTGCAAGCTCTGTTCATTGACATTGGAGGTGGGAGTACCGAAGTTTCGGTAGGGGACCAGAGGCATTGTTACTTCCTTGATTCTCTGAACCTTGGAGCCGTCCGTTTGACAAACATGTTCCTTCAGAATGAGACCGAACCAGTTTCTGAGGAACAGTATGAGCAAATCAAAAACTATGTCCGGCACAAGTCTGCATATGTTATAAAGGAACTATCCAAATACAAAGTAAGCTGCGCAATTGGAAGTTCAGGAACGATAGAAAACCTTGCAAGGATTGCTTTTGTTTACCAGCACAGGACAGAACGTGAAAGCTTTGAGAAGTTGGAGTTTGAAGCTCTCAAGAAAATTGTCCGGGCTATGTGCACCCTGCCTCTTGAAGAACGACGTAACTTTCCGGGTATCAATGCCCAGAGAGCGGATATAATAATCTCCGGGGCTGCAATTATCGAGACCTTTATGGAGGAATTGGGGCTTTCGGAAATAAAAGTCAGTAAATTAGGTTTGAGAGAAGGGCTGCTCGTTGATTACATTTCAAAAAGCGAATTTTCCTATATGATCACTCAGATGTCTGTAAGAAAACGCAGCATTATGCAACTTGGGCTTACCTGTAATTTCGATGAAGAACATGCCCATATTGTCACCAGGCTGGCTCTGGAACTCTTTGACAGCCTTCAAGCACTGGAAATCTATGAATTCAGGGAAGGAGAAAGGGAGCTTCTTGAGTATGGTTCTACCTTGCATGACATCGGCATGTTCCTATCATATGACACTCACCAGTCCCATGCTTATCACCTGATCAGGGAAAGCAACCTTCCAGGCTTTCAACCTGAAGAAATCGAGATAATTGCAAACCTTGCATATTTTCACAGGAAAAACACCCCAAAAAAGAAACATCCAAACCTCATCGAGCTAAGTAAAAGCGCAGTAAAAAGCATCAAAGTATTGAGTGCCCTTCTCCGCATAGCAGAGGGCCTTGACCGTTCCCATGCCGGCATTGTTTCTCACATCCGACTCTACATTGCCTCTGCAGACAGTTTGGTGCTTGAGATACATGCCAAGAGAGAGTGTCAGCTCGAGATCTGGGAGGTAGAGAAACAGACGAATTATTTCAAGAAAACTTTTGAGTATATCCTTCAACCCAAAGTTCTAATAGAACAGAGCTTAGAGACTTCTTCAGGACTTGAGGGACAAGCAGGACTTGAGGGAACACATGATTGAAATATATAAAGAATTGAATAGATCATCTTATTTATTGTTAAACCTTATTTTAAATTTTGTTCCACCCTTTCTTTCCAGCTCCAGATGACCATCTATCTGGTCTACGAGGACTCTAATTAGCTGGAGCCCCATAGAATCGGTATTTTCAAAATCTATTTCTTCCGGTATTCCGAGACCGTTATCGGCTACTATTAAAGTATACTGTAAATGTATTTCATTCTTGCTTCTATTTGTTTCCAGATCTGCAGATTTTTCATTCATTTCCCCATTCACTTTTTCATGGTTTTCATTTCTATGAAGGTTTACAATGATTTCCCCTTCTTTTTGGTTTGAAAAAGCGTATTTAAGGGAATTTGAAATTATTTCATTTACTACAATCCCAAGAGGAATTGCTGTTTCCATACCTAAGTAGACCTGCTCAAGATTCAGCTTCAAGTTAGTGTTTTCGTTTTTGACGGTGTATGAATTAAGGAGATTTTCAGTCAATTTCTGCAAATAATTGGCGAAATCCAGCACAGACATATCTCTCGATTTATATAACTCCTCATGAATCAGAGCCATACAGATAACACGGTTCTGGCTTTCTTTAAACGCTTTCAGAATCTCCTTGCTCTGTATGGCTTCCTTTTCATTGAATCTTTCTGCCTGCAGATCAAGAAGTGAAGAAATCACCTGAAGGTTATTTTTTATTCGGTGGTGAATTTCTTTAATTCGAGCTTCTTCCTGTTTTTTTAAGGTTTCTTCAATTATTTTGCGCCCGGTGATATCATGAATCCAACCTTGAAATTTTACATTTTTTCCAGAGCTATCTGAAATTTTTCTAATTCTCTCTCTTACCCACCTTATTTTCCCGTCTTTTCTCAGTATTCTATATTCAGTCTCCTCAGATGCTTCCGGGTTCGATATGATACATTCTGTTTTCTTATGGGCTACTGACAAACCGTTAGGCACAATAACATCTGCCCACTTTACACTACCGGAAAGAAAATCTTTTTTAGTGTAACCTGTGATTTCTTCAACAGACCCATCCATAAATATAGGTAAAAGCTCTTTATCCAACTGGAATAAAATTCCACTAAAATTTTGCATAAAGGAAAAATAGTTCTCTTGAGATCCGTATGGATCTTCTATTACCTCTTCTTTTTCAAGAGCATCTTTTTTCACCCCAAACAGGTTGTAAATGAGATTTTGCTCGTTTACAAGAAAAGTTGTTTCTTGATTCATCACATCCTCTCTTTGAGTAAGTTTTCGGGAGAGTCTACTGTAAGGTTCTTCATAATCTATTTCTACTACAGCCAGATATATCATACATAAGGAAAGTAATTTAATGAAGTGTCCCATGGCACTTGGGAATTCATCCAGATGACTGTAGAAAATAAAGGGCACTTCTCCGCAAATTGCCAGAAAAATAGCTATTACAAGCAGGCTAAAGACTTTTTCTCCGAACATGTGTTTTTTTGCGTACAGAAGAACAAGAGAGCAAAAGAATAAAAATACGACTACATATCCGGTTAACTCTTCAAAAAAAGTAAATCCGGTGCCTTCGACATAGCAACTTGGAAATATTTTCAGATAAGTTACCGCAATTAAAATACACGCTGTAATTACAGCATATATAGTTAATACCTTCCGTGCGAACCTGGAGTTTTTCAGAAAAACCGAATCACTCATTTCATTATTTTTACTTTCTATCAAAAAAAGTGGAGCTATCAAAAAAGAAATGCCTTCTATGAATCGTGCAATTACCCAGAATTGAATAGAAGGATTCAAGTCAAGTTCCGGAAGTGCCTCTATTCCACTAAATAGCAGAGCGTGTAGAAGGTCAAAGCTTGCTACAAAAAAACATGAAATCCCTATCAAAACCAGATATTTGTTAAATATTACACGTCTGGATTTCCATATTATGAAAAAGGCAGTGTAGGATGCAACCACGCCGAATAATTCCACCAAGCTGTGGAAAAGAAGATAACGTTTGAAACTAAGTATACAAAGGAAAGCAATTATTATTGCCCAGATGATTGAATTATCTGGATCTGAACTAAATATTTCTTTTCCGTTTTTTAGTTTAATATATCTCATTGAATATATCATTTGGTTCATTCTATATTAAATTTTTTATTATGTGTGCGGTCGCTTAATGTTGATAGTGAATTCGAATTTAAATGTTCAGAAAAGAAAAAGCAATTTACAGGAAACATCCGAAGAACGAAAAAAAACCAGAAACTGGAAGCAGATACTTAAATACGATAAAATACAATTATAGCAGGCATTATATAAAAAGAAATTAAATCTGACGGTGAAGCCCAGATATATGAACTACCGTTTATTAGTTCCAACTTCAGGTACCTCTGTAGCGAAAGATTTTAAATTGTTTATTTTTAATCAAGAAAAAGCAGATTAACTATAGAAAGGTGTGATTCCACAAATAATTCCACTTTTGAACCTTCAGGAAGGTAAACTTTTGAACCTGGAAACCTTTAGAACCGCAATCGTATTCTTCTTAATGCTCATTACAACAGTATTTCTAGTCCGTATATACTGGACAGATATTATAACTACTCTGGGAGAAAGTCCAGAAATTATTGGTCAGGTCAGAAAACGTTACTTTTTTCTGGCATTCTTAGCATACCTTCTAAGCGTATACTTATTCGCAGTCGGATTAATGATATGGATCTTCAGAGCAAATGTTTCTTCAACTCTCTATCGTGTAAGGAATCACTGGAGACAGCTTCATAAATCCTTCGTTGCTGTTCTTCTATTATCCTCCAGAGTCTGGGTACTTAATGTAATACGCCTTAAGCTGATTGCTTTAGCCCTTGATTTTCCTCCGGCTTCCGCAAGTAGCTTCGTCTTTCTTGAACGTGTTATCTCCTTTGGGCTAAGTAGCTTGATCGGATTTTTATATATAGTTTATTATGGAGGGTTTAAGATATGGAAAAGCGTAAAGTTGCACTGATCAGTGACTGGTATTTTCCGAAAGTAGGAGGAATCGAATATTCCATGCATGCCCTTGCTAAAACCCTCGCCATACATGGCCACGAAGTAAGTATCATTACAAGGAGCTATCCGGGCATTCCTGAAAATTGCGTTAAAGACGGAGTTTCGATTATAAGGATAAAAAGTAGACCTCTTCCCGGACAGAGTCGTTTTCTCATGCCCAAAGCATATAAGCAGCTTTATTATCTTTTGAAAAAAGGAAATTATGAGATTGTCAACTGCCATGGGCTGGATTCTCCTATAGGAATATCTGCTCTTGTCGCATCTCACAGACTTAAAATACCCGTGGTAATTACCAATCATTCCCTGGTAGGACAGCCTATTTATGGCCCTCTTCTGTATCTGCTAGGCAAGATATTTTTGAAAAATGCGGACGCTGTAATCGCTGTCAGTTCAGCAGTTGAGAAAGATACCAGGCTAATGACATCAAAACCTATTTACCGGATTTTTAACGGAATTGATTCAAAGGATATTGCCAGTAGAGTCCCTTTTCCTTTCGACCCTGAAGGAAAAATTATAATCATCACAGTAGCCCGTATGACAAAAAAGAAAGGAGTCCAGAATATTGTTCATATCGCTCCTTGCCTTCTTGAAAAGTATGAAAATTTAATGTTTATAATGGTAGGAGACGGCCCACAAAAACAAAAACTGGAAAAAATGGTAGAAGAAAAAGGGCTATCAGGAAATTTTTGCTTTACAGGGAAAATTCCCAGAGAGCGAGTAATGGGATATCTGGAACATGCGGACATATTTGCTCTACCCTCCATAGATGAGGCATTTGGAATTGCGATCCTTGAAGCGATTTCAAAAAATGTCCCTGTGGTGGCAATGAATCATGGTGGAGTCTCGGACATCATCAAGAACGGCGTAAGCGGTTATCTTGCGGACGATCTCACAGAATTTTCTTCCGATCTTCAGAAACTAATTGAAAATCCGGTTATACGAACTAAACTCGCCCAGAATGCGATCAAGGAACTTCCGAATTACGACTGGGAAAAAATATATGAGCAGACCAGCCAGGTATATACAAAGGTCATTTATGAAAAATATCACACTAACAATTGATGTTGAAGAAGATTGTCCACCCATGCTAACAAGTACAAGGGGAATGGAAGAAGGACTGCCGAAATTACTGGACCTTTTCGAAGAAGAAGATGTAAAAGCTACCTTCTTCGTAACAGGCATGATGGCCGAACAGTATCCGGACCTGGTTCACAGGATTCCTGAAGATGGACATGAGCTCGGCTGCCACGGATATACCCATGCCCGTTTTGACCGAATGGGAGCGGAAGAAGCAAGAATTGCCCTTCAGCAAGCAGGAAAAGTCCTGAGGAAGTTTTCAAAAAGGCTGGTCTCCTTCAGGGCTCCGAACCTGCAGTTTCCGGCAAAATATCTGGAACTCCTTAAAGAAGAGGGCTTTCTGTACGATTCCTCTCTTGCAGCATATAAACCTCCTTTTCCCCGAAGCAGCGTCAAAGATGGAATTATCAGGATTCCTGCTACGATCACATCTTCCTTTCTCAGACTACCCCCACACCTTTTCGTCCCACTGCTCAGGCGAATAAAGTTTCCGGTGATATTTATTCACCCATGGGAATATATAGATATGTCCGCAACATCTGTACGTCTGGATTGTAAATTCAATACCGGGGAAAAAGCTCTTCAAAACCTTAAAACCGTAATCCGCACTTCAAAAAATGAAAACTGTCACTTTTTAACTATGGAAGAAAGAGCATCCCTTGAGAAATTATGATTCTTGAAACTGGGTTTATGCACATATAATTTTTCTACGTATTCTGGTTTAACATGTGCGGCTTTATTTTGGCCTAAATATATTAAGAATTAAATCGACGTGTAATTTATATCCTTAACTTGGCATCACTTAGGGAATTTTTGACCATACATAGTCGTTAGACATTGAGCTTGAAAAGTACCATAATCGCCATATGAGAAATATGACCTTTGGAGTTATCGATAGCATGAGGCTTAAGTTTACATGATTATTTCCTATCGATACGGAGTTAAGGTTATATAAGATAAAATATATATTATTTTTTAGTTTATTCTCTCCGCCCCCAAAATTAGTTTTTCTTAACTTTCATTGAGATCAAAGTTGGAAAAATAAAATCAAAGTTAACACTGAGAAGACACGTTAGTCACTAAACTTTGTAACGAAGAAAGAAAGGTGATTTAATGAATAAAATTAACTGTGTCCTCGTTTTGGGCGGAAACGTAAATGGTTATTCAATAATTCAAGAGTTGTACGAAAAGAAAGTAAGAGAAATAATTCTTTTTGCTTATTCAAGAGAGCTAGCTTCATATAGCAATAAAATAAAAAAATTTGTGCTTATTGATAGAACCCCAGAAAGTCTTTATCAGAACATTAAAAAGCTCCATAGTAAGTATGAAAAAATAATTGTTTTTCCGACTGATGACTTACAGTTGGAAAACCTGCATATGCTATACGATAAAATCAGCTCTTTCTGTTTTTTGCCCTTTAATCCGGAAAATCTGCATTCCTGCCTTGATAAACATATTCAGTATTCTTATTGTGAGAAACTGGGTATCCCCTATCCTAAAACAAAATATATTCAGGAAAAAAAAGATCTGAGAAATATTGAACTCATTCAATTTCCTGTCCTGCTGAAGCCCAGCAAGAGAGATGACCTGAAAAAAAAGGTTTTCAGGAATATGAGGATAGACAGTCTCGAAGACCTGAATAAAGTCAAGAAGGAAATAGAGAATCGTTTGGACTCTGGGATAAAATTTCTGGCTTCAGAAATTATTCCTGGTGATGACGATTGCATATATGCCTATGTCGCCTACAGGGATATGAATGGAAAAATCCTGAACGAATGGGCAGGAAGGAAATTGTCTCAATATCCAGATAGTTTCGGAGTGTTTGCAAGTGCTTCAAATGAGGCTCCAGAGGAAGTGAAGATACTGGGAAGAGAAATTCTTGACAATATGGATATAAAAGGGATTGCACAACCCGAATTTAAATATGATTCCAGGGACAAAAAATACAAGCTTATGGAGATAAATCTACGTTCAATGATGTGGCACAGAGTGGG
>JAUPKV010000592.1 GCA_030837265.1 Methanobacteriota archaeon | reverse complement strand
ATTGGATCCTGCTTGTTTCTTTCTAACAGTGCTTCTGTAATTAGCCATTGATTCCTCCTATCTGGTCTTTATCTCTATTATTTTATACTGAACGATTTTGATAGATGTTATTTCCATTTCCTGTTTTTCCTATATGAAGACATAAAGGTTATCGTAGATTAAAAAGACATAGTTTCCACCATAGCGTTTTTTATAGCTTATCCAAAAAGTCTTCATGGAATATTGTGAAGTTCATTAAGTCTATATTATCTATTATTTGGCAGACCCTTACTGGGCCCAATGATGGCTTTGAAGTTTTTGACCTGAGAATGCGTTTTGATGCAAAGCGATTTTTTATACAATTAATTTAAAGTAATTTATAATATTATTAGGGGTTGAATTTGAAGAGCCAGAGAAAAGCGAATCGCAAGTATGAGCTAATGTGCAAGAAAAGTCCGAGGGTAAGTTCCTGTTCTGTAATGTATAAAGGGGCACATTATAAAAGGAGGGTTATTTATGAAAAGTCTAAAAATATGTCCAAAATGTCATTCTAACCTGAAATTAAACTCAGACCGCGAAATTCAGTACTGTACAATTTGCAAGTACTGGACAAAGATAGGTACTGCTAGACTCGATTCGATAATGATTTACTAAAGTAAACTAGTTATCTTAAGTGTTCACCAAAGTAAACTTATTCGTTGAGGAAATTTCTTAACTCTTTCACTCGATTTTCGCAACCTTTTTTACGTGCTTGCTGCAAATGTTTTACTCTTATTCTGGGAAAAGTAACCATGACAGAAGCATTGTCCTTCATAATACCATAAAATACGGAATCCATTCGGCAATGCCAGTCTCACAGGCTTACAAATTGTGTCCAGATTGTGTATTGTATAACTGTTTTTTAGCTTTTATTCTCGAATGGAAATGAAGGGGCAATTAAATACTAATTATTTTTTATAAGTGTTTTTACTCATATTTTTGAGATAAGCTCAATCGCCTTGATAGCTGCCGCATCAGTTGTTGGAGTGGCTATAGTGGAAACGTAAGCTTCAACTGCATGAGTTAGGGCATCCATCCCGGTTGCTGCCGTAATAGCAGTAGGCATACTTACCATCAGCTCCGGGTCGTTCACTGCCACATCGGGTGTATAAGTGGGGGGATTCCTTTCTTAACCTTCCCGACAATTTCATAGTCATTGATTATTCCGCCGTTATATGCCACAATGCCAACTGCTTTTGTCCTTCCCAGAACTTTCATATGCCTGCTGATTTCCCGTACACAGTCCGGACCTATAAGGGCGATTTTCGGATTTAAATAGGTACATGTAATCTTATTTACCCCAGGATGACCCTTTTGAATCTCTTCAAATTTTTACCATATTTATATAATATTAATACAAATATTTTTCGCGGCAGCTAATAAACTTTTGCTCTACATTGCTCGGATCCTTCAGACCATGCCTCTCTGGTTTCACATCCAACTGGGGTTGCCAGGCTGATAATAGATGCGGAAAACACTACGGCAAAATGACCGGATTACTTCATAGCGGCGTTAGTGGACAAAGAGAGCGAGAGAACAGTTCTTCAGCTTTTATCATTTTTTAATCAATGCATAGGATTTCTCTATAAAGCAAGTAAAGTTGTTTTTCCAATTGTGCCAGGAGAAAAAAATTAATCTTGCTTTCTCTTTGTCGTTTATGAGAACAACAATTATACTTTATAGCCGGTTTTTGTATTGATATATAGCATTGCTTTCCTAATTGTGTTAAACTGATTTTACACATCAATATTTTTATGTATTATTGAAACATAATTTACTGCGATCCGGGTTTATTATTAGTAAAAAACGAAGGTAATTGTCAATTTAAATATATCTTTATATACAGATAAAATTGTCAGGAGCTGTTGTCTGCTATAGATTAATCAATTGTTAGTTTTTAACAGTCTATCTGATAAACAAATCAGCTTGATAAGCAACTCGCCTGGCATAAATCAGGATTATGTATAAATTCCCCCGATGAACCTGGATAATATAATTTACCTGATAACATCTCGATGGCAAACAAACAACCTGATAGAGTCTGGTTGAAAAATAATCCACCTGAAAACCAGGCTTATATATTAACCAATTAATATATAGTTATAGTAATATTTTATCTATACATAATTCATTTAAAATAAGTATATTATTTGTTACACTTGTATTGAATACGTTTGGCGCAAAAAATTTGAAAACTTAAACCTGGTTGTCAAAAATGGTCGTTGACACTGATATCTGCGGGATAAAAGTGGGAGATCGATACCCTACACATGTGATGGGTGTTATCAATCTGAGCCCTGAGTCTTTTTACGAAAGCTCGGTTGTAAGCCCGGACTCTGTGCTTGAGGTTGCCCTGACGATGGTTGAAAACGGAGCAACTTTCCTGGATCTGGGGGCCCGTTCAACCTGGCGTTTTTCTGAAAAAATAAGTAAGAAAGAAGAACTTGAGCGTATTCTGCCGGCACTCGATGTTTTAAAGGGAAATGTTGATGCTGTAATATCCGTAGATACTATGTTTTCGGACATTGCGGAAGAAGCTCTTAAGAGAGGAGCCGAAATTATAAATGATGTTTCCGGCTTCACTACCGACCCTAAAATGATTAAAGTGGTTGCAGACTATGGTTGCCCTGCTGTTATTATGGCTTCCAAAAAAAATCCAGGAGATCCTCTTGGTATGGATTCCATTATTGAGGCTCTTGATTCTACAATACGGGCTGCAGAAGCAGGAGGTATAGGGCCTGAAAAACTCATATTAGACCCTGCAATTGGCAGATGGACAGATGAAAAGCATTCAATATATGATTTTGAGACCCTTGATGATTTAGAACGCCTGAAGATTTTTGAAAAACCCTTACTTGCAGCTCTCTCAAGGAAATCCTTCATAGGAGAGGTTCTTGGTAAACCTCCAACTGAGAGACTTTATGGCAGCCTGGCTGCGGCAGCTATTGCAGTTTACAAGGGAGCTCATATCATTCGCACTCACGATGTACCTGAAACACTTGATGTTGTAAAGCTTTCAGGAGCTCTGAGAAGTCGGCCCGCTATTGTAAAAGAAGGCAGGTATGAAGTATCCGTGTTCGAGGTCAAGACTCCTCAAGATGCAGCAATGACAATGCGAAAACTAGGGGCCACCAGTGTCGGCTCAATGGTAATGCAGGGTAAAAGCATTCACTTAGTGCTTAAAATTTGTAATCTGACGACAACAGAGGCCTTAATAATAAAACAGGAAATGCTTGCCCGGGGAGGAGATGCTGCTCTGACAAGGGATGCAGTCTCCCATGAAACGGAAACGACTGATGTCCTTGTAATGGGGACTCTGCTGCAGTTTGAGCGCCTTGCCAGAAAACTTCTAGGGCAAGCCCGCTCCCTTCCACTTATCGCAGAAATGATCCGTGAATGTATTGCAAACCGGAATGACCTGGAATATCGATATTTGAGGTAGTCATGATAATAACTTCAGTAAAACCCTTTGAAGAAATCCTGGCCTTATTAAAAAACGAAGATAATATCTTTATTATCGGATGCAATGTCTGCGCTGAAAAACTCAGAACGGGTGGGGAGCCGGAAATCCTTGAAATGTGCAGACGGCTTGAGGAAAGTGGAAAACATGTAATAGGCTGGGCTCTTCCCACAGCAGCCTGCAGTATAAGGTCTTATGAGTCCCTGGTTGAGAAAAGCGAGAAAATAAACGAAGCCCAATGCATTCTGGTTATGGGCTGCGGCAGTGGAGTTTCAACTGTTTCAATCGTAGCGGAGTTACCGGTATACGGCTCAAATAATACACTTTCTCTTGGAGGTTCGAGCGGGGGTAAGCTCATCTCCAACCAGTGTGTTATGTGTGGGAATTGCAATGTAGTTGAATTCGGTGGTCTATGTCCTAAAGCTCAGTGCCCTAAGGAACTTCTGAACGGGCCCTGCGGAGGAGCTATTAACGGAATGTGTGAAGTCAATAAGGATAATGAATGTGTATGGAATCTAATCTACGAACGTTTGAAAAAAATAAATCGGTTAGATCTACTTTATGTTGTCCATGCACCTCAAGAGCACTGCATAAAGTAAATTAATAATTAACCTGAAGTGATGCTCCTGGATTCTATGATGGTCACGATAAGAAAAAGAGAGTTTTTTTGTTCTTTTAAGTAATTCATCATTTTACGAGCATTAATTTAAATAATTTCATTTCGAATATACTTATCTGATGCTTTTTAATTTTCGTGAAAAACTGAATTCCAACAAATTTCTGGTTACTGCTGAGGTTTCTCCACCCAAGGGCACAAACTTTTCAGCCTCTCTGGAAAATGCTCGCCAGCTCAAAGGCTCTGCAGATGCACTAAATGTTACGGATAACCAGTGCTCCATTATGCATATGAGTTCCCTGGCTTTTAGCAAACTCCTGCTTGAGGAGGGGCACGAGCCCATCATGCAGCTCACCTGCAGGGATCGGAACAGGATAGGGCTTCAGTCGGACCTTTTAGGAGCCCATGCTTTGGGTATTCGTAACATATGTTTGATGACCGGTGACTTTCCTTCGTGCGGTGACCATCCCGGATCAAAGCCGGTTTATGATCTTGATTCCGTACAGCTTTTGCAGGTTGTCAAAAAACTTAATTCTGGCATTGATTTAGCAGGAAACAAGCTGGATGGAGGGACTTCCTTTTGTAAGGGTGCCGTCACGGGGATAAACTCTGAAAAAACCCTGCAGCTCATAAAGCTTGAGAAAAAAGTTAAGTGCGGAGCTGATTTTATCCAGACTCAGGCTGTCTATGATATAGGTATGTTCGAAGAATTTATGGAAGCTATAAACCATCTTGAGGCACCTGTAATCGCAGGCTTGATCCCTCTCAGGTCTCTCAGTATGGCTGAATTCATGAATGCGAATATTTCAGGAATCAATGTGCCTGAGGAGATCCTGATTCGCATGAAAGCAGCTTCCGATCCTGTAGATGAAGGACTTGCCATAGCTGCAGAGACAATAAAAGAGCTCACAAGACTCTCAAGGGGAGTTCATATTATGCCCATAGGCTCTCATAAAAATACCCCTAAATTGCTCTCAATGTCCAAATTATCCGGAAAGTGAGCCTGGAAAAGCAAGTTAAGGAAAAAATGGAACATACCTTCAATCTCATTTTATAACATGTCTTTTGTGGCACAAACTTTTTTTAATTTATAGGAACTAATTTTTTTGAGCACCCCTCACTCAATTTGATTTATCTATTATTATACAAAATACTTAATATATGAATTTCACTTTATGAATTCACTTCAACAAAATCCAGGGGGTAAAATTTGATGCGGGAGCCTAAAGAGATTGTTCTGGAGGTCCTCCAGGCAGTTCTTCCCATAACGCTAGCAGTGGTTTTTATCTTGCTAGTGTTCATTGGGACAAATTTAAGTCATCTCATATCCTTTTTAATAAGTGCTTTACTTGTTACGCTAGGTATGTTCTTTTTTCTAATCGGTGTTGAGCTTGGTATGCTTCCAATTGGCGAGGCAATTGGAGCGGATTTGCCAAAACATAGTTCCTTGGTATTCATTACAATAGTAGTGTTCTTACTTTCTTTTCTAACCACCATTGCAGAACCTGATGTAAGGGTTCTGAGCGGCATAATTGATTTAGTTTCCCAGGGTACTATAAACAGCAGTACACTGATCATATCAATTGCTTTAGGAGTAGGTTTTTTTGTGGTTTTGTCTGTGCTCAGAATAATTTACGGAACCCCAATTAAATATTTATTCACAGTAAGTTATTTAATTATCCTTGTGTTGTCATTCTTCGTACCCAGGGAATACCAGGCAATTTCCTTTGATGCCGGAAGTGTAACAACTGGACCTATAACTGTACCTGTAATTATGGCAATTGGGATTGGAATAGCTTCTGTATTACAGGATAAATCCGAACTTTCAGATGGTTTTGGACTCATGGGCCTTGCTTCCATAGGTCCTATACTTAGCATCATGATTCTGGGGGTTCTATCCTCATGAATTCGGGGAGTGCAGATGGAATTATTCTTGTGATTTTGGAAGTTATTGAATCACTTTTACCTCTTGTAATTTTTTTTACTATATTTCAGATAGCGCACTTAAAATTGCCATTATCATACTTGTTCAAGCTCTACATTGGGTTGATTTTAGCCGCATTTGGGATGGTATTATTTCTGCACGGCATTTACAATGGTTTTTACCCTGTGGGAAGGGAAATAGGGGAGTTTTTTGGTAGCTCTGAACGAAAAAACTATCTAATACCTATAGGTTTCGTACTTGGTTTCCTTTCTACTCTTGCAGAACCTGTTGTGAGAGTATTATGTTATCAAATCGAAGAATCTTCTAATGGTTACATAAGATCGAATGTTATGCTCTACACACTTGCTTCTGCAGTTGCGCTTTTTGTTGCAATAACAATGGCGAAAATTGTATATGGAATTCCTTTCTTATATTTGATCATTCCAGGTTATCTATTAGCCCTTGTTTTATTATGGATTTGTGATACAGACTTTATAGGTATTGCATTCGATTCAGGAGGAGTTGCAGCGGGTTCGATGGCTGTGACATTTCTCACTTCAGTAACTATCGGAGCAGTTTCTGTGCAGGAAGGAGGAAACGAAGTTGTACAAGGCTTCGGGCTTGCTGCAATGATAGCTCTTGCGCCCATTATCTTTGTTATGCTCCTGGGTATCTACATAAAATATAGTAGAGGTAGAGAAAATGCCTTATGAAACAGACTTCGTATTAATAGTAACAATTGTTAAAAAAGGCTGGGGCGATGAAGTTATAAAGGCCTCAAAAAAGGCTGGAGCCCGGGGAGGAACTCTATTATTTGGTCGCGGTACCGGGATTCACGAAGACAAAAGTATCCTTGGCCTGATGATTGAGCCTGAGAAAGAAATTGTGCTTACGATAGCCGAATCAACTATTGCAGACAATATTGCATATTCTATTATTGAGACGGTAAAACTTAATGAACCCGGAAACGGCGTTGGATTTATAGTATCCCTGGAGAAATTATTTGGCATTAGCCACATGCATTGTGATTTTAAGAGCTTATCACGAGAAGATTCCGAGCCGTAAGTTTTAGCCTGCCGGAATTCGCTATATAAAATAATCCAGGTGTCGAAATAATTCCAAAAGGAAGTTAAATGTGTTAAATAAAGATGGTATTATTATGAAAGGGAACATAGAGGATAAGCTTTTGGAAGAGCTTAACTTGATCAAAAAACAGCTTGGAGAAATAAAGGAGCATATGGTAGATATCGACAGCCTGCTCACTGCAAAAGAAAAGGAATTAGTCTTTAAAAGTTTCGAAAATGAGGCAAGGGGAAAACTTGTACCTCTAAAAAGCTTGAAAAAGTGAGGTTCCAAATGTTTGAAGTCTTTCTTGATATCCCTGCACAGGTTTTTCTGGAAGAAGAAGGCGAAAGAGTTTATTCACGAGTCATAGAGACTCTTGATGAGCTTGCCTTTGACCCACTCCCTCCCAAAGCGAAAGGGGTAATTGATAGCCCTGAAAATATATTCAGATTTAGATCCAGGCACTTGAGATTTCTTTATAGATTGAATTACGAGAGGAAAACCCTTGTAGTTATTGCTATTGAGCCTTTACGTCGCATGTATCATTAACAGAAATGGATTTTGCTGAATCGCTTACCTTTTATCAATCCTTCATCATACTTCATATAAAGTTTTCAGATAACGTTTGAGGAGCTATATTTATATTATTTTAAAATTCAATATATATTAATGGCATCTCTTCTCCTGGAAGATCTCTTGATTATCTTCGGGCTTTCTATTCCGGTAGTTTTTACATTTTCAAGGTTGAAGATAGCTCCAATGGTAGGTTTTTTGTTAGCGGGGATACTTGCAGGTCCTTTCGGGTTAAGATTAATTCAAGAGACTGAGAACATCGAACTTTTGGCTGAAATTGGGGTCGTGCTGCTTCTTTTTACAATAGGGTTGGAGTTCTCCCTGAATGAACTCCTGAAGCTCAAAAGAATCATATTCTTGGGAGGGGGGCTGCAGGTATTAGTTTCAAGCTTATTTGTTGCTTTTATTTTTCTGGGGTTTGGGTACTCTTCTGAAGCTGCAATTTTCATCGGGCTTATCGTGGCGTTTAGTAGCACGGCCATTGTCCTGAAACTATTACAGGAAAAAGGGGAGATTTACAGTGCCCATGGAAGGATTGCACTTGGGATTCTTATTTTCCAGGATATTGCTGCAGTTTTTATAATTATCCTTACCCCGCTTATTTCAGGAAAGACAGGCACTGAGCACGCTATCTTCGAGCTGGTGTTTCGGGGGATCGGGCTTATTCTTCTCACTCTGATAAGTTCCCGTTATCTGGTTCCTTTCTTTCTGTACCAGGTAGCAAAGACACGCAATAGCGAACTTTTCTTGCTAAGCATAATTGTAATAGGGCTCTCGGTAGCGTGGATAAGCTCCCTGGCAGGTCTTTCTCTTGCTCTCGGAGCATTCCTCGCAGGACTGATCATCTCCGAATCCGAATATGCCTTACGAGCACTTGGAAATGTTATTCCTTTCAGGGATATGTTCATGAGCATTTTTTTTGTTTCGACAGGCATGCTGCTGAACCTGGACCTGGTGAGAGCTCATCTTTTTCTCATCCTCGCGGCAACTGTCCTGGTCCTCTTTATGAAAACCTTTGTCAACGCTCTAACAACATTTATTATAGGGTTTCCCCTGCATACGATGCTTCTAGTGGGCTTTTCTCTGGCTCAGATCGGGGAGTTTTCCTTGATTACAGCGAATGTGGCTAATGCAAACGGAATTATTTCTAAGGAAATTCATCAGGAATTCCTGGCTATTATTGTACTCTCCATGGTAATGACACCCTTTTTTATGGGACTGGGATATCGCTCCGTTAATTTCAGTGATAGGTTACCTCTTCCGAAAATACTCTTATATAACAGATACTGGAATTTCCGTGAAGATGAGCAGGAAAAGGGGCTTGAAAATCACTTGCTCATAATAGGCTTTGGCATCAATGGGAGAAATGTTTCAATTGCTGCAAAAAAAGTTTCAATCCCTTACATTGTAATAGAAATAAATCCTGAGACTGTCCGGCATGAAAAACTAAAAGGTGAACCGATTGTATATGGAGATGCCGATCAAAAAGCCGTGCTTGAGCATGCAGGCATTTTGGCTGCAAAGTCAGTTGTAGTAACTATTAGCGATCCCGCAAGTTCCAGAAGGATCATTGAAGCAGCCAGGATACTGAATCCCAATGCTCATATTATTGTGAGAACTCATTTTGTGAACGATGTAGACAGACTTTATGCAGTCGGAGCTGACGAAGTTATCTCAGATGAATTCGAGTCTTCTATAGAACTATTTTCCAGAGTACTCAACAGGTATATGGTTCCAAGGACCGAGATTGAGTCCATGGGTGAGGAACTCAGGGCTGACCATTATCGGATGCTTCGAAGTCCTGAGCTACGTCGAAAAAGTATCTGTGAGCTTGCCCTTGATTTTTCAGATGTGGAAATTCAAAGCATCAGAATTGGGACACATTCGGAAGCTGCCGGGAAAACTCTGGGAAACCTTAATCTCCGGAAAGAATATGGGATTTCCGTTCTTGCAATTTCCAGAAACCACAGGGTAATGTACGATTTGAGGGCCGACACTGAACTTAAGCCTGATGACATAATACTTGTAATAAGTCCTCTGCATCAACTTGAAGAGATTCGAAGTATTTTTGAGCAGGATACCTGAGAATTCCATTTAGAATGAGTACTCCTTGATTTTCAACATTCTAACATTATTTTTTGCTTATTATCGTCCGACTGCTGCGGTCCTGTTGACCTGAAGGGTAGCCTTCATCATAGCCATGCTGGTAACCGTCGTTGTAGCTATCGTCGTCACCCAGGCCAGCTTTGACATTATAAAAATCTCCGTCGAAAGCCGCCTGGTAGCTTGCTCTATAGCCAGCCTCAAAACCTTGTTCGTAACCGGGACTTTTCATACCCATTGCGGTTGCAGCTACAAGTGTTAGCATTGTCACTACTGAGATTGCCAGTAAAATGAGAAGGGTCTTTTTTATCAATACATACTGTTTTTTTTCTAATTGTACCTTCGTCAATCCTTCACCTAACTTTACCCAATTTTTGTTGATCTCATTGGTCAATCAAATTCTCCTCGGCAGGTTCACAAAATAATAATACTGATTAAGTTTATTATTCAGAATTGTTGATAGGGAATATAATAATTTGTATTTTCTCTTTATATTATTTTCAACTTATTTATATCCGACTGAAGGGATTATCTCAAAATCCATAGATTTTTGAATTTAACGTTAATATATAATTTTAGGAAATAATTTATTTTTTTCTTGAATCTGTTAAATAATTATTGTTAAGTACTAAAAATAGGCACCTTATAAAAAATATGTTATAAACTATTTAATTATTGTTATTTTTTGAAGACTAATATATCAATTTTCCTCTAAATATTGAGGTTTAAGTTTAGCATGCAAAGACACTCTTTTTCTTAACGGCTTAGGTCTCGAAAAATCCTCTTCAGTTTTTAAATATATTTATAAGAAATGAAGTATATTCTAATTTATGATATTCACTGCTTCATAGCTTATGCGTATCATAAAAAAGGCAGATAATAAACGGACAGCAAAGACCGGAGAGGGAAAGAATTTGATGCAATCATTTATAGTAGAACACTATCTGAAAAAGGATGTGGATGTTTATTGTGGCGGACCCGATGTTTTCAGAGGAACAGTCGAAGCCTGTGCGGATAATGTCCTCACTCTCAATAACGATGGAAAATTTACCCATCTAGCCATCGACAAAATAATTGCTCTATGGTCGCAGTAATTTAATATTTCGAATTAGTTGAGGTGTAAAAATGCAGCCTTTTATAGTGGAACATCTTCTTGCTGAAAATGTAGATGTTTACTGCGGAGGTCCTGATATTTTCAGGGGAAGGGTTAAAGCCTGTGCAGATAATGTGCTCACTCTCGAGCAGGACGAAAAATATACGCACATAGCAATTGATAAGATCATAGCTATCTGGCGAGCATAAAATAAGCCGAAAGTTTGAAAAAAAGCTTAACTGAGTAGTGGAAAAGTCCGGGATGAGACTTCTCCTTTTCACAGTTATTTTAATATAAATCTAGTTTATTTTTATATAAATTCATTTAACTAAAATCAAGGCTAATTTTATTCTTTTCTGCAGCTCTTTGCATGGGAAGCTATGAATTCTCTCATAATTTTTGCTCCGAGCATTGCAGTTTGCCCTGAATCATACTCCGGAGCGATTTCTACAATATCAAAACCTATTGAGAAAGGAGCAAGAGTTCGAACAGCTGTTCTGACATCCCTGGAGTTCAGGCCGAATGGTTCAGGTGTGCCGAGACCAGGTGCATAAGCCGGATCCAGTGCATCCATATCCAGGGAGAGGTATAGTTGACTGCAATCAAGCCATTCAAGAGCTTCTTTGAGCACTTCTACCATACCAATTGATTCGACATCGTCAGCTGTAAAATATTTAAGGTTATTTTCTCTGGAATAGACCCATTCTTCTTCCGGTCCGCTTCGGATTCCTATGGAAACCAGATTTTTCGTAACATCATTGAGGATGTTTCTGGAAACGCAGGCATGGTTATGCTTGAATCCTCTATATTCTTGCCTGAGGTCGAAATGAGCATCCAAAATAAGGACCCCAAAATCTTCTCCTGCGAATTCGGCACAGGCCTTTGCCGTGGCAAATGTCAGGGAATGCTCTCCTCCAAGCATAATAGGGACTTTTCCATCTTTCAGGAGTTCTTTTGAGGCTTCATAAAGGGTTTTCAGAGTTTCATCGACCGAGGCTGATGTCTCCAGATTTCCGGCATCATATATCGGGAGGTCTACAAGGTCTATATCAAAAGCTGGGTTGTAGCTCTCAAAATTTGCAGAAGCCCGTCTCATGGCATCAGGAGCCCATCGGCTGCCTGCCCGATAAGAGGAGGTATTATCAAAAGGCACACCGAAGATAACGTAATGTGCAGATTCGTAGTCTGCAAGTGCGTCTATAAAGGAATTAGGTAAAAACATAATCTGACCTTATGTAATATTATTTAAAAAAAGAACGGTTCAGGCTTTCACTTGAATCTTCGCCTGATGTGTGAATATTTATGTTCTGATGTCGAGTTTTATCTTGCTGAGGGCCGTAATGTACGAAACCTCTTCACCCTCTTTGACTTTGTCCTTATACTCATCAGGAACTACGATTTCAAAGGTTGAGAAGTCTCCCATGTCCATAAGTTGTGCAATGTTACCGGTAATTGAGATTACCTGCGCATTCTTTCTCTCCACAATCGGAACGTAAACTTTGGTTGCAACTGAGCCTATGAAGGAGCGCTTCTGGCCGTCAAAAAGACCAATAGCTTCGATCCTAGCTTTTGCAGCTCCATGTTTCCCGGGTTTGGACTTAGCAATACTTTTTATAATGCATGCTTCATCATCAATGATTACGTATTTTCCTTCTTTAAGATCCTTAACTTCAACTTGCTGTTTCATAAAGATTCTCCCATAAATTATAGAAATTTATAAATAAGCTGTAAAAGCCGTGCTGGATTTGCCGGATAGTTTTTCCAGGGCTCAGTTCTATGAAGTAGTATAGAAATGCTTTTCTGATTTTTAAGTCTGTCTCTTCTTTATCCGTACTTCACATACGGTCCTTTATAGAAAAGCTAAGATTTTTCTCATTCAGGGTAGCTGCAAAATCATTCTGCAGGCAAGAGTTAATACGATTAATAATCATTGAGTATATAAACGCTTGTATGAAATTTCTCAACAATTGAGCCCAAGTTCTTTAAGCTTTTCAGGCAAAGGTATTCCACATGCATCCCAGCTGCGATAATGGTAATATTCCTGAATAACGGCTTCAAACTCCTCCCTGGAAAAACCACATCCCTTCTCCACTCCATTCATTTCAAAGAGCCTTTCAGGTAGGGTATCATCTTTCCATGTAAAGCCTGCTTTCAGGTTATAAATTCTTTCCAGGTTACAGATCCGTTCTCCTATTTTCAGGAGTTCGACAGGTGTAATTTCCAGACCTGCAGCCGAAAGC
Organism: Methanobacteriota archaeon; assembly: GCA_030837265.1. Next base: position 4,352 of record JAUPKV010000592.1, on the reverse strand, counting down.
AAAAGAGCCAAACAGAGCTCTTCACTAAAGGCAAAAATCGAGAATGGGCAGAGCACAAGAGAATCCAGTGCAGTAGTTAAGTTTTCAAACACTTGTAAAATACCGGCTTTTCCCTCAAGGCTCAGACGGTCAAGGATGAGGGGCTTTCCAAGCACCTCAGGTCCGGTCATGAAAGCGGTCAGGTAATCTCCTCCACGGCAGGAAGTAGCATAAGCAAGGGCTTGTCCCTTGATTCCTCTTATATCAAAACCTCCAAGTTCCAGCCCCTTCACATCCATACTCAGTTCTACTTTCCCAATGGTTGAAAGGTACCTTTTTGTCCCGCTTCCTTTCTCATCTCCTTCTCCAATTCCTTTGAGCAGGGTTTCGAGTTCATCGGCCTCAAACACTCTGGACTTGAGCTCGGAGCATGCCCCCACCACTGAGCCGGCAGAGGTCGGATCAAGCCCATAATCCCTGCAAATCCGGTCCGCGCTAATTACGGAAGCGAAGTCCGGGTTCTCAAGGTTAAACCCAAAAGCCCATAAGGAATCATAATCAGGTATAATCTGGTCCGTCTCCTTAATTCTCTTTTTACAGCCAAGTGGACAAACCGGACAATTTTCCCCCTCAAGCTCAAAACCGGATTTAATATACTCTCCGGAAAATAAGTCTGCAAAAGTTGTTCCGGTTTTTGAAAAATTTCTACAAGGAATGAGGTTCATATAACCTAACAGCTTTACAAGTGCCGGCGTTCCATAGTTTGCAAATCCTTTGGAAAGCACGGGATTTGCCTCAAAAAGCTTCAATACCTTTGTCTTCTGCGTATCAAATCCTGCCGGATCAGCAGGAAAAAGTTCTGTTTCCCCTTTAACAACCACCGCTTTCAGCTTTTTGGAACCAGCAACAGCCCCAAGGCCTCCTCGTCCGCTGTGGATGGAATCCATGACAAAAGAAGAAATAAGAACCTTTTTTTCTCCAGCCCTACCTATACAGGCTACACTTCCTTTGCGCTTAAGGGCCTCAGTACAGGCTTTTACGTTCTTCCCCCATAGATTTTCGGCAGGCACAATTTCTACATTCCCTTCCCTTATTTCGATACAAGAAGGTCTTTTTGCCTCTCCAATAATGATCAGGGCATCAATCTCAGCTTTCTTCAATTCTCTCCCAAAACCTCCTCCTGCATTCCAGCTAAACACCGTGCCTGTAAGAGGTGACTTAGACGTAAGTACTGCTCCTGAAGCCATCGGAGCAAGGCCTGTAAGTGGTCCGCAAGTGAAAATGAGAGGATTGGCCGGACTAAGCGGATCCGTGTCGGGGGCTGCAAGCTCGGAAAGCAATCTTACTCCGAGTCCCCTGCCGCCCAGATAATTGCGGATTAATTTTTTATCAGTCCTGGTTACATTTACTGATTCGGTATCAAGATCTACATAAACTGTTTTTCCTATCCTGCCGTCCATATGAATCTCTATTTTTTCCAATCCTTTATTTGTTTTTTTATATTTTTAGTTTTAAATGTTTTTATTTGATATGTTTATTTTTTGGATGCCACAATGTACCCTGAAATCGTTTTAGTACTGCTGCCTTTAGCATTCTTTGCCGTCAGGGCAACAGTGTATTTTCCGGCTTTACTGTATGTATGTGCAGGATTCTTTTGGGTTGAATATGTGCCGTCTCCAAAACTCCATTTCCATGAAGTTGGGGAGTTTGTGCTCTTATCCGTGAATTGAACCTTCAATGGAGTGTATCCTGACGTTGAGGACGCTGAAAAAGCAGCTTTTGGCAGAGCGGATTCTTTTCAGGAATAATTGTTGTACAGCTGACTTAATATTCGAGATGTGGAGCCCTAATTCCTATGTATTTTAAGATTACAATCCCCTTCAAATTTAGTGACTTTAGTTTATTCCGATCACTTCATTCTTGAAACCGAACTATGACTTTGATATTCAAAGAATATGTCTCAGCTTTTTCATTGGTTTATCAGCTTATAACGTCAATTGCTCAAAATATTTAGTATAATATTTTTTCAAAAATATAAAGGATAGCGAATAGATCCGCTCAGATATGGATGCCAGTGGCCTGAATATTATTACTAATGGGTAAACAATTCATATGAAATGAATTTCATTTTTCAGAATTAAAGTTAGTCTTTTTGAACACAAACCCTCCAACCTTAATAATAATTAACCCTATAAATGCCGTAAGCATACCAAATAAAATAGCCATTATATAAGGAGCGAAAGGTGACATTGTTATAACATCCATGCGTACAAGATGCCACATAATGCCCTCTCCCTCACTTACAGCGATTGAATATGCAACCCAGAAAGCAAATGGCAGTCCAATTATTGACCCCAGTATACTCATTTTTTTGTCTCTTAAGATTATGTATAAAATAATAGACGAGATACTGATAGGAATCAATAAAAAAAATACTGGAATTATTAATGCAAATCCTAATCCTTCGTCCATTTTCCAGTCTCCATAATTTGCTTTTTACATTCTTACTGGTTTCGAGTTGATTTTTTTAACAGATATAACACAATCATTATGAGAATTAAAAAATTAAATCCACCTGGGGTCTTTCGAGAGGCGGTTTGTACTTTTATCTCGGCTGTTTTCAAAGCTGTTCCATAGGAATTGCTTGCGGTAAGTGTTACAGTATAATTTCCTGATGTTGAATATTCATGGGTTGGGTTCTTTTCTGTAGAAGTTGTTCCATCTCCAAAGTTCCAGTTCCTTTCTATTGCATTTCCCGATAAGTCATTAAACTGGACCGAAAGAGGGGCATAACCAGTGGTGACATTGATGCTAAAATTCGCAATCGGGTACAATTTTTTTCCTCCTATGAACTGCCCCAGGGCATGAGGGGAGCCTCCTACTTTCGCTGTGGTTATAACCGTATTTTTGGCGGTATCAATTACTGAGACAGTACCGTAAAAACTGTTCACTACATAAACTTTTGTCCCGTCAGGATTAATTGCAACTCCATCAGGATAACTCCCCACAGTCACCGTGGCTGTAACAGTGTTTGTTGCGGTGTCGATTACTGAAACTGTGTTATTTTCATCTTCCGATATATATTCCTGTGACACGTAAACGTTCTTACCATCCGGAGTGACTGCAATTCCATAAAGATAGCGTCCCACATTCACCGTAGCTGTAACAGTGTTGGTAGCTGTGTCAATTATAGATACAGTGCCGTTTCCGGTCGCCATGTCATTGCTTTCCACATAAACCTTTGTTCCCTCAGGGTTAACTGCAACTCCATATGGAGAGTTCAATACATTCACAGTCGCTGTAACGGTATTGGTAGCTGTGTCTATTACTGAGGCAGTGTGGCTTTCTACATTCGTCACATATACCTTTGTTCCATCCGGATTAACGGCAACCCCAAAGGGATGGCTTCCTACATTTATTGTGGCTGTAACAGTGTTTTTAGCCGTATCTATTACAGAGACCGTGCCGCTACCACCATTCGCCACATATGCCTTTGTTCCGGCCGGATTGACAGCAACTCCAAAAGGACTGCTTTCTACGTTTACCGTAGCTGTAACAGTGTTCGTTTTGATATCAATTACAGAAACACTATCACTACCAGAGTTCGTCACATATGCCTTTGTGCCTACAGGGTTTACTGCAATTCCCCAGGGCGAGTAACCCACATCTACCGTGGCTATGACGGAGTCTGTAAAAGTGTCAATTACGGAGACATTGTTGTCCATGGAGTTCGGAATATAAGCATATGGCCCCGTAGACGAGGCTTTTTTTACATCTATCTCGCTTGTCTTAGAATTTTTACCATGTGCGTTACTTACTGTCAGGTTAACGGTATAAGCTCCTGGTTCGGAATAAATATGAGTTGGATTCTGCTGTGTTGAATTAACTCCATCTCCGAAGTCCCACTGCCATGCAATAGGGGTACCTTTGGTTTTATCAGTAAAGGTAACATTCAGAGGGGCTTCTCCAAAGAGAGGAGATACTGAGAAAGCAGCTACAGGGGGGAGGTTTTCAGCAAAATAATATATGAAATTAGCTTCAGACGAAGCTTCGAGTGGAATTCCCGAACTAAGATTGCACATATAGAGATATGGTATTTCATTGCGATAATTCATCCACACTATTTTATCATTGTAAATTGCAGGACTTTCTGCCGATATCCCGAGAATGAGTGGAATTTCTGTGGAAGTGGAGAGATTGTACATGCATAGTGTGGAGGGACCTCCGGAGGCGATCCAAATTACTCTGTCACCATAGATTGCAGGATGGGATGCTGATCCGCTGTTCGTGATTTTTGTTTCCTTCTGAGTGGATAGACTATACATGTAAATATCGGAGTTTCCACTGTAATCGCTCTCCTGCCACACTATCCT
>JAUPKV010000591.1 GCA_030837265.1 Methanobacteriota archaeon | reverse complement strand
CTTCAATCTGCTGTACTGGAGCAGCTGGCATCATTCCACTTAAACTCGCTATCAATCCTTTTACGAAGTTGGCAAATTCAGTCTTAAAAAGGACACTTTCACTAAAGGCTCCCATTGCAGCCTCATCAGTGTCTATTGATATATTGATTCATTTGATTTCTCTGGAGAACTCAAGGTACTTCAATTCCAGCTTCAAGTCTATGATAAATCGCGTATGTTCCCTGTAACTCGCTTTATGTACTTGTTTAATGTTTCCCGATTTTAACATATAAAATTCCCATTTCTAAATAAAATTTGTACAAAGAGAAAATTTTAAATTTTAACCATTTTGGTTGAGAAATTCTGAAAGCGTTTATGTCCAATTTTTTGGAGAGATTAAATATCTCCAATTTTTCGTATCCATGATTGTGCAATAAATAACTAAATATTTTTTATAAAAAGTTTGAAGAATACATATTTTCAAGCCTTTTTTAATTATTTAGTGTAGTTAGCATATACACTCCAGTACATTTTCATTTAGAGAAGAAAATTAGATATCTCTTAAAAATAGAAATAGTGTTACAAGATTTCGAATGAATTTAATTCTATTTACAATATGACATTGAAGGAGTGATTTCAAGGTTTGTGCTCTATAGAGAATATGCTTCTCTTTCACATTATCAAGTTGGGATCTCTTGGAAAGATTATGGACCATCAACTTGTTGATGAAACAGGGATTTCCTTAGATATTATCGAGAAATTTTTAAATTCTCTAGTTATGGCAGATAACATAAAATTAGAAGGTGGAATTGTTGAGCTCTCTCCTGAACAGAAATTTAAGTTAACATTTCAGGCAGTTAGGAAAGGTGTTGATGTTGAACGAGTGAGTCGGTTATTGACTTGGGAGGAGTTTGAGGATCTTGGAATCTCAATACTAAACAATAGTGGATTTGAAGTGAAGAAGCATTTCCGGTTCAAATCTCCAGAAAGACGATACGAGATAGACATTTTAGCATCTAAATCTCCATTGATTTTATCCATTGACTGTAAACATTGGAAAAGGAGCTGGCAGAGAGCAGCAACCTCCAAGGCAGCTGAAGCTCAAATAGACCGGACAAAAGCGCTAATTGGATTACTTCCAACACTCGAAAATAGACTGGAGATAAAGAACTGGAAGAGAGTAAAAATCGCACCGTTGATTCTTATTTTATCTATAGCACCTCAAAAGACTTTCAAAAAGGTCCCTATTGTTCCCATCTACAATTTCAGGAGTTTCCTTACTGAAATCCTATCTTACGAAGACGAGATTGGTTTTTTCGAAGCCAAAACATAGATTCTTTAGCTTAGGGGAAAAGACTTTCAGTAATCTTATGCATACTTTGAATAGTATATTTCTTTCTGGGCTATTCTCCTTATCTAGTGGTTAGATTGCCTCTTGTTCGGAATGTATCTTTAGGTATTCCGTTAGTTTATTTGATAGAGAAGATAGAAGATATGTTGACAGAATTGTGATTATTTTCAAACCTCAATTCCAAGCTATTATTTTTCAGGTGGACAATCATCTCTTCTCTCGAAGGGTACATCTCTTACACACTTTTCGAATATACAGAAGGCTTCAATTTCATGATTTTTAAAAGCCATTGTAATTTTGATGTCAACTTTGACAATACTTTTTCTTAAATAGAAATTCTCTTTTACTTGAAATAGTCTCTATCGATTTTTAGGATTTGTCTACAAAATGGAATAACGAGTCATTACTAGATTTGGAGCTTATGTGCCTATTCTGTTGTCGCTTGTTTACCGTTTCTCCTTTCAACTGAGGCTCTTTTGCTGAGGGGATAGGGGATAGGAAATGCTGTTTTTGGTCTTTGTTTTTTAAAATAGCCTTTTTTTATGGTTTTTAGCTCTGGAGAAAAGTGCAAAAACGTATTCGAATTCATGGGATCAGGTATGAAAACAGACGGTTATTCATCATAAATTTTTACAGAGCACCTCTATTGTTTTCTATGATGAGTTATACAGTATTGTTAATAATTTTTTAGGCTTGGTTGGTTCCGGGTGAGAAGTGTTTTTAATGTTTTTTCGTTGTTTTCTTTTAGTTTTTTAGAGGTGATGCGAGTTAGGATAGTCGTTGTTTTTGCTTTTTTGAAATTTCTTCAATCACACTTAAGGCGTATTTGATATCATCTGTTGTAATGCCTATGTGAGTTACCATTCTAACTCTCTTACTGTCTAATGCATTGACTTTGACACCTCCTTCCTTGATCACGCCGATAAATTTCTCAGAGGAAATCCCAAGTCCGCCGATATCCAAGGCGACAATGTTAGTCTGAACTGCTCTGGGATCGATAGATATGCCTTCTATCTTCGAAAGTCCCTCTGCGAGGATTCTCGCGTTATAATGATCCTCTTTTAATCTATCCACCATCTTTTCTAGAGCAATTATTCCAGGCGAAGCGATAACGCCAGCTTGCCTCATTCCCCCACCAAGCATCTTCCTGAATTTCCTAGCCCGTTCAACGAAATCCGAATCACCAACTACTATCGAACCAATAGGTGCACCCAGCCCTTTTGAAAGACAGAACATTAGATTATCAACGTGTTTTGTGAAAGCTTTCACATCAACTTCCAGAGCCACTGCAGCGTTGAAGATTCTAGCTCCATCCATGTATAAACGAAGATTATGCCTCTTAGCCACTTCATGCATATCTTCTATCTGTTCAGGCGGGAAGATCGTACCTCCAGCTCTATTATGAGTATTCTCAATGCAAATTAGCGATGTCTGAGGAAAGTGAATATTCGGCTGACGTATTTCTCTCTCAATATCCTCTGGGTCAAGTATTCCCATCTTGCCTTTGACCGGGCGGGGGATAACTCCGCCAATGGCCGACATTCCACCAACTTCATAAAAATAAAT
>JAUPKV010000055.1 GCA_030837265.1 Methanobacteriota archaeon | reverse complement strand
CCGGAGATTTTCGAGAAAGAACCCTTTTTCGGGGAAGTTATCAACTGCATGGCTGAAAACGCACGCTGTGGACTCCTTCAGGACACTGTCAGAACCGTTATGGAAAACGTTGACCTGGGGAAAGTTAAAAGACTGCTTGATCTTGGAGGCGGGCATGGGCTGTACGCTATTGCTTTTGCAAAGCTGAACGAAAACCTCCGGGCTTTCGTCTTTGACCTGCCTTCTGTCACTGAAAAAACAAAGAATTTCATCAGCATGTATGGAGCATCAAACGTGGATGTGATTCCGGGAGATTTCTTTAAAGACGGAATCGGAAGTGGGTATGACCTTATCTTCTCTTCCTTTAACCCTGGAGGAAAAGTACCTGCCCTTCTCCCGAAAATTAGCGAATCATTGAATCCCGGAGGGGTTTTCGTGACCAGACAGGTTCTTGATGAAAAAATGAAGTCCAATGCCCTTCTCAATCTTGACTGGAACCTCTGGACCTTTGAAGATATGAAAAAAGGGGGGTCGGGATACAGTTTTGAGAACAGTGTTCCATTTACCGAATATATAAAAATGCTGAGTGAACACGGGCTTGAGGTCTTCAGTGAACTTGATATGAAGGATGCATCAAGAATAGTGTTTTCACGGAAAACTTGAATTTGCCGGGAAAGTAAGCCTCTTCAACTCGCACAGGCCAGAATCTCATATAGCAGGAATAGCAGGAATTTCCTGCTCACCACTTTCGGTGAAATCCATACGAATGCAGCTCTTCGTTATTTCTGATGGATAAATACCGTTTTTCCCAAACCATTCACTTTTATTCCAGCTTTTTTAGAAATACGAATAATGAAACGGGAACGATAGTTGTTTAATATGAACTATGCGGCATTAATTATTATTGGTATTTTAATAAGTATCCTTATATTTGGAATATTCGGAAGCATCTAAGACTCTCGAGAATATAAAACAAAACTACTACATGGTTACTTCCTTTGCAAAGGAGGCTGCAAAATACCTTGGAAGGAAACAGACTCTTGTTATAGGGAAGCTTTCACAGGAATATGAGATCAAGATGGCGAAACGCCTTGAATTTACAAAGATAATTTCAACAATTGGGCCTATGCTTGGGCTATGGAGATTCTGATCTCTTTAGGTCCTGCTTTACTGTTTCTTACTCAGGGAGATATCCAATCCTTTGCAGAACACCTGAGAATTGCTTTTGGAGCGACAGTCGTCGGGCTTTTTGCAGCCACATTTGGCTATGTGTTTACCCAGCAGCAGTTCTTCCGAAGGCAACCGGGTTTGTAAGTGCCGCATCAAGCAATCAGACAGTTCAGGATTCAGATACAGGGTATGGTATGGATTCTCCGGAACCTGCTGATTATAACTGTCCGGTGAAGAGGTTGCCGGGAAAAGGGAGTTTAAAAATATCAATTCCCTTCACCGTGAACAGGACATTTCTCCCTGTCTTCAGGGCAGCAGTGTACATATTTACCGGTTTTGACAAAGTACCTGAAATGCTCTATCCAGATCTGAGACTCATCTTCTTTGTTCGTAAATTCTATGAATTTTTCTAATGTTTGCGCCGTTTTTGGATTCAGGATATGCTCAATCTTACAGGCGTCTTCTTCTGCTGTCTTTTCATCAAGCCCAAGATTCATCAGGAAGTCTTTGAGCATGCTGTACTTTTCCCTTGTCTTTTTGGCGATTTCTGTTCCCTTTTTGGTGAGAGTTGCTCCTCCGTATTTCTCATAATTTATGTAACCTTCTTTATCGAGTTTTTGGAACATACCTGTCACGGTTGAGGGGCCGAGTTCCAGCTCTTTCGCTACGTCTTTCACTTTGGCGTATCCCTTTTCTTCCACAATTGAGGCGATGATTTTCAGGTAGTCTTCATCTCTTTCTGTTGTCATAATACTCGAACCCTTTTTTATATCCCGAATATTATTCGATTTTAATATCGATATGCAGGAAAAGCATATAAGGATAGCTGTTGAAGAACAGTTGTGTGCTACTTGAAAAAGAAAAAGTCAAATAAAGGGGTCAAGTCCTGCTTTCAGGCATTATCTTATAAAATAAGATGTATCTTATTGATATTTTCATGGAGGGGAAGAAAGGATAGAGATCTAACTTTCGGGAGGTTTCAAAGGTAGGAGGCACCTCTATCCTCTTTTCCTTTCCGTTTATCTGGAAGAGTTCAAAAGCCTGGTTATTTTGTAACCTGTTGTCTTAAAGTTTAAACTCTGCTTTCAGTTCTACTTTTGTCCTTATCTTTTGATCTTGTATGGTTATCCACTTTTTGTCTATTTGCCAGCTATTATTTCAGGACGAACTGTTCTCAGGTTTTTCTTCATTAGAATTTTCCAGGATCATTCTGTCTGGTTATCGCAGACCCTTCGTCCTTTTTCGGTCAACCTGTAAATTGTGCCGCTTGATACAGTGACCTTCCCGGAACATCCGCAACCACAATTTTTACAGGAATCGGAACAGGAAGAAGATAGGTTGTAACTGTTGTCCGTTACTTTTTCAACGTGACCCGTTCTTTCCATAATTTCGAGTAAACCTTTAAGCTGTTGCGTACTCATTTTCAAATGTCTCGAAATTTCGTTGAAAGAGATATTGCCTTTCTTTTCCACTTCTGCAAGCTGTTTTAAGATCGG
>JAUPKV010000590.1 GCA_030837265.1 Methanobacteriota archaeon | reverse complement strand
TTTCCTCAAGGATGTAATCTCTGGCAATAACTTCATCTGCCGAATATGCTGTAAGGCTGTATGTGCCTGGAAGGTCTACGATTTCAAGAGTGTGCTCTGCATATTCTTTTGTGCCTACTTTTTTCTCAACTGTTACCCCGGGCCAGTTTCCTACCTTTTGCCTGGCTCCAGTGATAGCATTGAAAATAGTTGTCTTACCAACGTTGGGGTTTCCTGTAAGTGCAACCCTTATCTTAGTCTTAGCCAAGCTCTACACCTTCAGATGTATCCGCTTCTACCATAATCTTCATTGCCATACCCTTTCCCAGAGCATAACGTGCTCCGTTCACATTCACAAGCAGATTCCCTCTCTCGCATCCGATAAGCCTGACAGAGGACGAGGGTGTAAAGCCCATTTCATTCAGCCTTCTCTTGAGATCCAGACCTGCTCGAACTTCTCTTATCTTACAGTTTTTTCCCTCCGAGAGCATTGTAAGGGGCATCTGTGCAGTCAAATTAATCCTCCAGTGCTTCAACGATTACCATTTCTGCTTCCTGCTTCCGAAGAGAAAGATTGTACCCTTTCAACTTGAAATCTACAGGGTCCCCCAATGGGGCTTTTTTAATCACACTCAGAACTGTCCCGGGAACCATGCCCATATCAAGGAGCCGCTTGCGGGAACCTCCCTTACCCTTTACCCGGATAACACGGGCTCTCTGTCCTATAGCCAACATGTTAAGAGTTTTATCGATCATGTCTGTCATTTTTTGATCACCATAGTATATTCGGCCATACTAATTTTATTCATATTCATGAAATGTTATATTAATTATTTAATATTTTCGTATATACGAAAATTTGGTGTATGCATGAAATTCATTTAGTGCAAGAAATATTATTCGAAGATGTCTGATACTCTTTGCTAATCGCTTGAGACAGCTTTAATTCAGCAGAGATTTGTAGATGTAGAATTGCACCCAGAGAAGTGAGTCTCTGCAGAATAAGATAAAAAATGAAGATCCAGCATTTTTTGCTGCAGACGGGCTCTTCAAACAGCTATCCTTATATGCTTTTCCTGCATATCGAATATAATCGAATATAATTCGGGATACAAAAAAGGATTCGAGTTTTATGACAACTGAAAGAGATGAAGATTACCTGAAAATTATCGCCTCAATTATAGAAGAAAAGGGATACGCCAAGGTTAAAGACGTAGCAAAGGAGCTTAAACTCGGTCCCTCAACCGTGACAGGTATGTTCAAAAAGCTTGATAAAGAAGGTTATATAAATTATGAAAAATACGGAGGAGTAACCCTTACTGAGAAAGGAAAAGAAATCGCTAGCATTACAAGGGAAAAATACAGCATGCTCAAAGATTTCCTCCTGAATCTGGGACTTGATGAAAAGACCGCAGAAGAAGATGCGTGCAAGGTCGAGCATGTCCTTAATCCAAAAACGACACAAACATTAGAAAAATTCATAGAGTTTACAACCAGAGTAGACGAATCACATGTTTTAGCACATTTCAGGCATTTTGCCAAAACCGGCAAATATGTAGAGTGCTCTCCCGAGGACAGGGATAAATGTCCTATTAACGACAAAATGGATTGATACGATCATTCGATATTATTTTTGGCTTTAATAAAGGCTTTTTTCTCAGGAACTTATACATTTCAGGATGAAATTAACAATTTTATGTCCATCTGAATAGGCTTAGTAGCCTGAAAGCAATACTACCGGTCAAAATAGCCGTGCCTTTTCACTTTCCTATTTTTTACGAAAATTTTATCAGCTATCTCACGTGCCATTGCCGGGCCTCTCTACAAGTTTCAAAGTAAAATTCTTACTTAAATAACTGCTTTTTAATTAGAAACACCGAAATTACCAAGCTTAACTATTTATAAAGTTATCACTAATGTAAACCTAGTCAGAATAATGTCAACCACAAAAAACAACACTAATATGCAATACTAATATGCAACACTAATATAAGAAAAATAATAATAGAAGATTTAGAAAAAAAGCAGTGAATTAAATGGATCAAGCACGTGTGATTGCAGAAGCAGCGGCTCGAATTTCCAGAGAACTCAATGCCGCCTCAATATTGGTCTCCGGGAAATTAGGTTTTGAAGGTATAGATACCGGAGGAGTTCCGGTCTATTATATCCCTTTGCGCCCGAAAAGCATAATAGACCATATGGTCTCTACGGGCAGAGATGGGAAATGTGCGTTAAGGGACCTGGGTGACCAGATAAACCGCGAAGCTTCAGGGAGTTCAGAATATCTTCAACAGGCTGTGGCAATTGAGTACGTGCTAGGAGAACTGAAAGGTGGGATTGTTGTTGGTATTGTCGAGACCCGCAGTTCAAGTTCCATAATTGTGCATAACCTTGATGAGAACCCCCTTGTAAAAGCTATTAAGGAATGTCAGGAGAGAATAAAACCTGAAGTAATGAGTGCAGTCATGAGCATTTCTTTTGACATTGCCCTGACGGGCAGGGAAGGAAAAAGTGTAGGGGCCGCTTTCATTTTAGGTGATTCGGAAGAGGTTCTGAAACGTTCTCACCAGATTATTCTTAATCCTTACGCAGGTCACGATGCAATTCACCGAGACATTCTTGACAAGAAAAACTGGGAATCGATAAAGGAATTTGCTCAACTCGATGGGGTTTTTGTAATAGATGAAACAGGCTTTATTCATGCAGCAGGGCGCTACCTCGATGTTGATGGCAAAAACATCGACATAGAAAAAGGATTGGGAGGAAGGCATGTTTCGGCAGCCGCAATCAGCAGGGATACTGTTGCGATTGCTGTTACAGTATCAGAATCAGGTGGCATTATCAGAATATACAAGGATGCGAAAGAAACCATCTGCATGGAATCCTTAAAACCTGCAATAAGGCATTTCTGAGCGCAAAAATTAATAAAGTTTAACTGCATATTCGAAGAGGCAAATCTTGAAAAAGGGAGAAAGGCATAGACATTTATATAAATAAAAATATATATTAGTAATATGCAGTTTAACAAGTAAAAATGGGGGATTTCATGGCAAAACATCTTTTTTATGTTCCTTTCAGCTTGACATTTCTTTTTATTTTAATCATTATTCTAATTTTCGGACTTGGCGCTCTATTTCTGGGAGTTATCCTTTCCGCCTTTATGAAAATTGGCTTTTCTGCTGGGGACGCACTTATAATCCTGCTGTTATCTCTTGTAGGAAGCAGTATAAATATTCCACTTGCAAAACTCAAATCCGATGCTCCGATAGTTACTGATAGTTATGTACGATTCTTCGGGGTTTCTTACAGGGTTCCGATCCGGAGATTAACAAGAAATGAAACCATACTGGCTGTCAATGTAGGCGGAGCAATAATCCCGATCCTTATTTCAGCATACCTGCTTATACAGTTCCCCTCTTCCGCCTATATAGCAGGGGCAGGCGTCTTAATAGTAACATTGGTAACCTATGCCGTAGCAAAACCTATTCGAGGGATAGGAATTGCCACTCCGGCCTTGATTCCACCACTAACTGCTGCCGTTGCTGCCTTTTTTTTACCTTCGTTTATTCACAACCCGGGCATCTCCATTGAACAGTGTCGCTTCGTTACTGCCTATGCCGGAGGAGTGCTTGGAACACTTATAGGAGCCGATATCCTTAACCTTGGAAAAATTCGAGACCTGGGAGCTCCGATCGCAAGTATAGGGGGAGCCGGAACTTTTGATGGAATATTTTTAAGTGGGTTTATTGCGCTGCTTCTGGTTTAAAGAGCTTGCCTCTTTAACTCCCTCTTATTAATTCACATTTTTGGTTAAATCCAATTTTAATTTCATTTTTCAAGTCTAATTTTACTAAATATCAGCTAATTTCTTCTTCGGTACTACTTCTGTATTTAAAGTCAATAGAACATTCTAACGAGCACTGGAAAAAGGATTAGATGACCTGGTTTGACATATTTTTTAGTTTGGACAAATTTAGTAATACTTTTATATATTGATGTAATAAGTTCCACATATCTTTAACATTTATTTTCAAATTATTGATTAAAATTATTGATTAATATAGTAGGGTATTTGCAAAAATAAGGTGTTCTGTAATGGAGAAAAAAAAGTTATTTTTATTGTTTTCTGTTTCCCTTTTAGCCCTAATCTTATTGACTGCGGGCTGTATTGATCAGGAAAGTGCTCAGGCCGGGGCATCGGCTAAGAACACTTCTGAGCAGACAGGGAAATTGGCTGATAATGCTTCTGAGCAGACAGGGAAATTGGCTGAGAACACTTCTAATGGATCACTGCATACGGATGTTGCACATTTGAGCGGCGATGACAGTGGCTATCCTCAGCCATTTACAATATATCCCAGAGGTCCCGGATCATCAAAGGTTGGAATGATCTTTGATAGTCTGTTCGAAAGGGATGAAAAAGGTATAATTCCCTGGCTGGCTGAAAGCTGGGATGTTAATACAGACCGAACAGAATATACATTGCATCTCCGACAGGGTGTCAAATGGAGCGATGGAGAACCTTTTACGGCAAACGATGTCAAGTTTACTTACGATTACGAAGTAAGACATATTGCAGTCTCAGGTTCGATTGAGTCCGGCATTGTAGATAATGTTCAGGTCGTGGATCCAAATACAGTAAAATTTGTATTGAAAGATCCGGTTTCAACATTTATTTATAAATTAACAAGTTTTAAAATTATACCTGAGCATACATACGAAAATATTTCAGACCCTGCCAGTTACCTTGATCCGGAGGCGGTCATCGGTACTGGCCCGTTCCTGCTTGACGAGTACAGTAAGGAGCATGGCACATACCGTTTTGTAACAAACGATAAATTCTGGGGACCGAAAACTTCCGTGAAGACCGTCGAATTTATTCCGGTCAGTGATTCATTGGTAGCTTTTGAACAGGGAGAAATCGATTTCACAAGCGTATCACCTGATACTCTTGATCGTTTCAAATCAAATCCTGATATAAGAATAGTACAGCAGCCGGCTTTCTGGGGTTACCAGTTCTATTTCAACATGAAAGAGCATCAGGAGCTTAATGACAGCAGGATAAGGCAGGCTTTTGCCTATGCCATTGACCGTAACGAACTGGTGGAAAAGATAGAAAGAGGTGCAGGGAAAGCCGGTAATATGGGAGTACTCCCTGAAGGCCATATCTGGTATAATCCCGACCAGCCGAAATACGATTACAATCCGGACAAAGCCGCTTCATTGCTTGACGAGGCTGGATGGAAAGATACGGACGGCGATGGAATACGTGATAAAAACGGGACAAAGATGTCATATGTATTGTCTCTTGGCAGCGGAGAAGTCCGTATAGGCGAGCTTATAAAAGAGAGGCTGAGTAAGGTCGGAATTGACGTCCAGGTAAAGGCCCTTGAGAGCAAGTCCCGTGATGCAAATCTGAATAGTGGCGCCTTCGAACTTCTGATCAGCGGCTATGGCGGCTGGGGTCAAGACGCGGACTACCTGCGTACAAGGTACTGTGATAAAGGAACACAGTCCGGAAGTGTATCTGCTGCTGCATTAGTATATGGTTACCATAATGATACCCTGAATGCTCTTGGTGCTCAGGAAATGCAGGAATCAGACGATAATAAACGCAAAGAATTGGTATATGAGATGCAGACCGTGCTCGCAAATGACATCCCTGCAATCCCGCTTTATTATACTATGCAGTATGACGTATGGCGCATTTCAAAATATGATGGTTGGATGACCAGATACGACCATCACGCGAGAACACAGTGTATTCTTTCTTATCTTGAGAGGGATGGAATTGCAACAAAAAGATGATAATATCAACAACCTGACTGAATGCTGGAATAAATCCAGAGGTGATGCCCCGATTTTCCTGAATGAAGGCAGGATGGCAGAATTCTGGAACAAACGCTCTGATAATTATTTAAAAAATACTGACAAAGATTCCCGCAGGAAGAGAACCGACGATATCCTCGAATTTCTGAAAGAAGCCGGCTTTAATCCGGAAGGTTCCAGGGTTCTGGATATCGGGTGCGGGCCCGGAACCCTCACTCTTCCTCTTTCAAGGCTTGGGGCGGAGGTGACCTCACTTGACATATCGTCCGGGATGCTAAACAGACTGAAAGATGCTGTAAAACAGGAGTCTCTTCCGGTGGATGTTATTGAATGCTCATGGTGGACAGCTGACATAGATGCCCTTGGATTCCGGAACGAATTTGATCTTGTAATTGCGTCCATGACTCCCGGAATACGGGATGTCGAAAACCTGGGCATGATGATGGCATGCTCAAAAAACCTTTGTTATTACAGTAACTTCCTGAGAAGAGGTGAAGATAAAGCGTATCGTGAGATAAGGAGTTCCATACTTGGTGAAAAGACCGGGAATAATATGAATGGCATAACTTTTCCATTCATGTATCTTTATCTCTCAGGCTACCGACCGCTGGTCAGGATCAACCATTCTGAATGGAACGAAGAAACTAGCTGGAAAGAAGCCGCAGAACGGGCAATAGAGTTTATCGGACAGGGGCATGATTTTGATGACGAAACGCAGAAAAAAATAATGGATTATTATCAAAATGCCTCTCCGGATGGGATATACCGTTCTGAATCGGATGTATATACCGCCATGCTGATCTGGGAAGTTAACGGCAGATGATCGGATGGTACAGGACAGGAATTCATTTATTTTAAGGTTGGTTTTAACCCTTTTTGTAATTCTTGTCATTAACTTTTTTCTTCCAAGGATGATGCCCGGAGACCCCTTCTCAACCACTTCCGCAGATGTGGTCGGAGAAGATATTATTGTAAAGACAGCCGAACAACATCACTATTACATAAATTATTACGGACTTGACAGGCCGTTACATGAACAGTTTTTTGTATATTTGAAAAACTTGATGACAGGCAATCTTGGAAAGAGCACTTATTACAAAATGCCAGTCAGTGATGTAATAATGCTACATCTCCCATGGAATCTCCTGGTTGTCGTGAGCGCAACTGCGATCAGTACAATCACTGGTGTAGTGCTGGGAACCCTTTCGGCAAAGAACCGGAAAAAGG
Source organism: Methanobacteriota archaeon (assembly GCA_030837265.1). The sequence goes on along the minus strand of JAUPKV010000590.1, from coordinate 5,494 downwards.
GGAGTGATAGAATTATGATGATGGGTATGATTGCCTTTGCGGAAATCCCCTCTTTTCTGCTTGGCCTGATCCTGCTTCTGGTTTTTAGCGTGCATTTAAGGATTTTCCCGCTTGCAGGTGCTGTAACTCCCTTTGCAGATTACAATGGTCCGGCAGAGTATGCAGGGGATATTCTGTACCATGCCTTCCTGCCAGTATTAACCTTATCACTTTCACAGCTGACCAGCGTGTACCTGCTCACCAGAAATACGCTGGTTACAGTGATCACAAAAGATTATATCAGGACTGCCCGGGCCAAAGGGGTGGGCGAAAAAAGCGTATGGATCCGGCATGCTCTCAGAAATGCACTGCTTCCGGTGGTAACAAGAACAGGTTTTACGATCGGCATAATGATGGGGGGTGTTGTACTTGTTGAGAATGTTTTTCATTATCCCGGCATAGGGATGACACTCAGAAGTGCGGTAATCGGCCGGGATTATCCCCTTATTCAGGGTATTCTCCTGGTAATCGCAATCTCAATACTTATCTGCAACCTGCTGGTTGACAAAGTATACGGGAAACTTGATCCGAGGGTCGTGATATGATGAAAGGTATAACTGCCTTTGGAAATGCCGGAATTCTCTCTTTTATTCAGGCGGAAAATATCAACAAAATTGTCAGCAGTATAGCTAAGGCATTCTCCAGGTTAAGTACGGAAGGTAAAATTGGCATTCTTGGCATTATCTGTATCATTTTAATGGCAGTTTTTGCTCCCGTGATAACAATTTATCCCCCCCAGAAGATAACAGGCGGTTCACTTGAGCCTCCCGGTCCCGGACACCTGCTTGGAACCGATGAACTTGGTATGGATATCTGGTCACAGATATGTTACGGTGCAAGAATGAGCCTTACAATAGGGCTTGCAGTAGCCTTTATTGCAGGTTTTGGGGGAGGAGCTATCGGAATTCTGGCCGGATATATTGGAGGGCACGTTGATCAGGGACTGATGAGAATAATCGATGTGACAATGGCTCTTCCAAGTTTCCCTCTCTTGATTGTGATATCTGCTTTTCTCGGACCAAGTATCTTTAACGTGATTTTTATACTAGTTTTTTTCAGCTGGGCCAAACCCGCGCGTATTGCACGTTCCCAGACTCTGTCATTAAAGAAGAACAACTACATCATTGCAGCCAGAAATTACGGTGCAAAACCCTTTTACCTGCTCTGGAGGCATATATTTCCTGAAATTATGCCTATCCTGTTTGTACTGATAATTGGCATATCTTCACATGCAATCATAGCCGAAACCGGACTTGCCTTCCTGGGCCTGGGGGACCCTACTTCCAAGAGCTGGGGGATGATGCTTAATAACGCAACCGGTTTCAGGTCGATATACTTTACACCTTACTGGCAGTGGTGGCTATTACCTCCGTTATTTATGCTTATTTCTCTCCTGCTCTGTCTCGCGTTCATAAGCAGGGATATGGAGAGAATACTTGATCCTAAATTAAAGCGCAAGAAAGGTTTCTGATTATGAGTCTGCTTAAAATCAATGATCTCAAATGTCATTATCTTACCGACACTGGCAGTGTTAAAGCTGTTGACGGCATCTCTTTTGAAATCGAAGATGGAGAAATCCTGGGCATTGTAGGAGAATCCGGAAGCGGTAAGACCACTGTCGCACTTGGGATCATGGGGCTTTTGCCTGAAAATACAACCCTATCCGGTGAGATTCTTTACAGGGATGAGGTAATTTCTGCTTTGCCCGAATCCGGGATGGACCGGTTCAGATGGAAGGATATTGCAATGGTTTTTCAGAACAGCCTGGAGGTGCTGAATCCTGTTCTGAAAGTAGGCGTCCAGGTAACAGAACCAATGCTAAAACATCTTGAAATCAGCCCTGACAAAGCCCGCAGTAAATGCGCTGACCTGTTCCGGACTGTGGGCCTTGACCCTAAATGGATGGATTCGTATCCGCACCAGCTCTCCGGAGGTATGAGGCAGAGAGTTCTTCTGGCAATGGCTCTTTCATGTGACCCCAAATTACTAATTCTTGATGAAGTTACTTCTGCGCTTGATGCATTTACACGAAAGGAGATCCGGGATCTTCTGGTTGACCTTCAGGAAATGAATGGTTATACGATGATAATTATCTCTCATGATATCACTTTTGTGTCTTCGTTGGCATCTCGGATATCTGTCATGTATTCGGGAAAGGTTGTGGAAACCGGCCCGGTAAGGGATATTCTCGTATCTCCCCGTCATCCTTATACGAGAGGCCTTGTACATTCAACGCCGGATATTTTCGTTTATAAAGATTTATGGGGAATTCCCGGGGATGTGCCTGCAGGGGATGAATTTAGGGGGTGTCCTTTCAGCCCGAGATGCACGCAAAAAATCGAGATATGCAGTAAAACTTCCCCTGCTCTGATGCCAATTGGATGCGGGCGGGAAATTGCATGCCATAGAGGCGGCATAGCAAGTCTTCTGAAAGCCAAAAACCTGAATTTCAGTTATCGTCTGCCAAATGGAGAATATCTTCAGGCAGTAAGTGATGTTAACCTGGAAGTGAGGGAAGGAGAAGTTCTTGCACTTGTCGGCCAGACCGGTTCCGGTAAGTCGACCCTTGCACATATTCTTGCAAATGTCGTCAAGCCGGAATGCGGAGAGGTAATGTTTATGGACGGGAATGTGAGCGAGGGAAACTACGGTAGCAGGGTCAACGGTATTCAGATAGTATTCCAGGACCCTTTTACTTCGACCAGTAACAGGTTTACTGTGCTGGATGCAGTCAAAGAGCCCCTATATATCAATAAGATAGGGTCCAATGGAGATAGACTGCAAAAGGTTAAAAATGCTCTTGAACTTGTGCGTCTTCCCAGTACCGATAATTTCCTCCGTAAATATTGCGGTGAACTCAGCGGCGGGCAGAGACAGAGGGTTGCACTTGCCAGGGCAATGGTTATGGAGCCAAAACTACTTATTGCCGATGAAATAACTTCGGCTCTGGATGTTTCTACTTCTGCAAATATTTTACGTCTTTTAAAAGGCCTTCAGAACAGGAGAGGATTTGCAATGGTATACATTTCACATGATCTCTCCCTTACACTGAAGATTGCTGACAGGATAGCCGTTATGGATTCCGGAAAAATCGTGGAGATGGGCAATTCCCACGATGTGATGCTTTCACCTGCTGATGATTATACAAAAAAGTTAGTGGGTTCGAGAATAGGGCTGTGCTGTCATACACATTAGATGTTAAAATCCGTATCCCCTTCAAATCTATTAAATAATTTGTAAATTTGCACTGTTTGCTTTTTGTCAATTAAGATTAAGCTTCTGAGCATTTTTTTAAAATCCCGTTTTAAAGGTTTTGTGTAACATGAGTGCAATAAAAATTAAACAGCTAACAAAAAAATTCGGAAAATTTACTGCTGTGGATAACGTTTCTTTTTCGGTTGAGGCCGGAGAGCTTTTCGGGCTCTTAGGCCCTAATGGTGCGGGAAAGACAACTATAATCAATATGCTGACCACTCTTCTGCGCCCGAATGCAGGTGAAGCTGAAATTGCAGGATATGATCTTAGAAGAAATCCTGGAGAGATCAGGAATAATATCGGGATAATCTTTCAGGATCCTTCGTTAGATATAGGGCTTACCGGAAGGGAAAATCTTGAATTTCATGCCATGATGTACAACATCGGTCCGGATGAGCGGAAAAAAAGAATCCGGGAAGTGCTTGATGTTGTAGGCTTGACTGACAAAGCCGATATTCTTGTTGAAAACTATTCGGGCGGGATGAAACGGCGGCTTGAGATTGCAAGGGGACTTATTCACTATCCGAAGGTTTTGTTCCTGGACGAACCTACTCTCGGGCTTGATGCACAGACCAGGAGATCAATATGGGATTATATCAGAAACCTGAACAGAACCTACGGGACATCTGTCATCCTGACCACCCATTATATGGAAGAGGCTGATTTTCTCTGTGACCGTATTGCGATAATTGATCATGGAAAAATAGTTGCACTTGATACGCCATCAGGTCTGAAGAGCCGTCTTCAAGGTGATCATGTTAGCCTGACTATTGAAGGAAAAGTCGATCTTATTGTTACTGCACTTAAAGAAAAAGAATGGGTAAGTGAAATTTCCCAGGACGGACAAATGCTGGACGTTATAATATCGGATTATGAGAAAAACATTCCAGATATATTTAAGACCGCTGATAACCTGGGTATCAGGATCAGTTCGATAAATTTCAGTAAACCAAGTCTTGAAGATGTTTTTATCCGCCTGACCGGTTCGACCATACGAGAGCAGGAAGGCAGCCGACAGTCAGTCAGACGTGAACGAATGCGAAGGAGGATGCTCCGATGATGCAAGGAAGAGTTGTATACGTCCTCTGGCGGCGTGAGATGATAAAATATTTCAGGAACAGATCCCGGATAGCTGGTGCCATAGGTATGCCGGCTTTTTTGCTGATCTTTCAGGGTATGGGTTTCAGAAGAGTAGAGTTTCCGGGCCTTCCCGCATCGATAGGATATTTTCAGTATCTTGTGCCGGGTATTATCGGGATGACTCTGCTTTTTACGGCTGCTTACGCGGGTATGAGTGTTATAATGGACAAACAGTTCGGGTTTTTAAAAGAGGTTATGGTGACTCCTGCAAGTAGACTCTCTATTGTGCTCGGAATGGTCTCCGGGAGTGCAACCACCTCAATAATTCAGGCACTCATTATTATGCTGATGTCGGTATTACTCGGCTTCAGGCTACCTTTTATTTCTTCGATTTTATTCTCCTTCGTAATAATGGTTCTTATATCAACTATATTCATAAATATAGGATTAATTTTATCATCCATTTTAAAGGATTTTCATGGGTTTAGCACCGTTATTAATTTTATTGCATTCCCACTCTTCCTTTTATCCGGAGCCTTGTTTCCGGTCTCGAATTTGCCTGCCCCGATAAGGATCCTATCTTATTTTGATCCGCTGACATATGGTGTGGATGCTTTGCGAGGAATATTAATCGGATATAGTGAATTCTCAATGGTTCTGAATATATGTATACTATTAACACTGTCAGTTCTAATGGTCTGCGCCAGTGGTTATTTCTTCAAAAGGGCTACGATATGATGTATTTTGCCGGCCATTGATTAAAAAAGCCTCTCGAAAAGTGCTTCAATCCTGACTCAGTATGCAGTGGTTCTATTGTGACCTCGGCCTTTTTCGAGATCTTCTTTCGTGGTTCCACGTTCGCATCTTTTCAAGATTCTCTTTCATGGTTCCACGTCGCATCACCCGAAGGAGTATGCGAACGGTCATTTTAGTAGAGGCGTGTAAAAAGAACAGATGATGGTTAGCTATCTGTCCAGAGCGTTCAAGGATATTTGAAAGGATTCGATGCGTTTACGAACAAGCGTCGCATAGTCTTCTTCTGAGAGATTCAAATCATCTACTTTTGTTATTCCCCTCGATACTGGAACTAAAACACCAGAAGAGTTTTGGCGACGAAGGA
>JAUPKV010000589.1 GCA_030837265.1 Methanobacteriota archaeon | reverse complement strand
TGGGAAATCATTACTGGTCTGTCCCTTGCAATTGCAGGAAACGACCTCTTCATGATGATGCACCCGACATCGGTCGCTGTCCTGAAGCAAATGACTCAAACTCTCTTTGGTATGATCGAGGCAGAGCCGGTTGATCTTGCCAACTGGATCGGATCGGGGGTGTAAAACATGAAAATAAACAGCCCATTAGAAGCTTACAAATATCTTCCCCAGACAAACTGTGCGGAATGCGGTCAACCTACCTGTATGGCATTCGCCTCCACGCTGATCGACAGATCCGGCAAGCCAGCAGACTGTCCTCCTTTGATTAAAGAGAAGAAGTTTGCAAAGAAACTTGCAGAACTTGAGAAACTTCTTGCTCCTGAAATCCGCGAAGTAATTCTCGGTGTTGGCGAAAGAGCTGCCAAGATCGGTGGAGATGATGTCCTGTACCGTCACAAACTTACATTCTTCGACAAGACGAAGATGTTCTTCGATGTGACGGATACAATGGAAGAAGCCGCCCTTGTGGAGAGGGTACTCAAGATCCAGAACTACAGAAAGTTCTATGTCGGAAGAAACCTTCTCCTTGACGGTGTAGCAATAAGGGCCGTATCCAACGACCCGGCAAAATTCGCAGCAGCTGTCAAGAAAGTTGTAGCGACCACAGAACTGCCAGTGATTCTCTGTTCACTCAACCCTGCAGTCTTAAAAGCAGGTCTTGAGGTTGCAAAAGACAAGAATCCGCTGCTCTATGCTGCAAACAAGGATAACTGGAAGGAAGTCGGAGAACTGGCCCTTGAGTACAAGGTGCCTGTAGTAATCTCGGTCATCAATGACCTTGATACGCTTAAATCCATTGCAAAGACCTTTGCAGATGCAGGCATTAAGGACATTGTCCTTGACCCCGGAACCTCTCCGAGCGGAAAGGGCCTGAGAGAATCATTCCAGAACTTCCTGAAGATCAGGAGAGCAGGCATTATGGGTGACACCGAGATCGCATATCCGATCATGGCTATACCGCTTACTGCCTGGATGGCTGGAATTTCAGACCCTGTTAGTGCCTCTTTCTGGGAAACAGCCCTTGCTTCGGTCTTTACCATCAGGTACGGCGACATAATGATCCTCCACAGCATGGAGCCATACGCCACCATGCCTCTGGTACACCTGGCCGAGACAATCTACACCGACCCGAGGTCTCCTGTCGCTGTGGACTCGAAGATGTACAAAGTAGGGACCCCGGACGAGAACTCTCCGGTTCTCTTCACGACAAACTTTGCCCTTACTTACTACACAGTCGAGAGCGACCTTGCCTCAAACGGCGTCAACTGCTGGCTTCTTGCAGTTGACACCGACGGTATCGGTGTGGAAGCAGCCGCAGCCGGCGGCCAGTTGAGCGCTGATAAAGTAAAGGATTCCTTTGAGAAGTCAGGCTTTGACATTCACAAGGATGTTACCCACAACGCCGTAATTATCCCCGGTCTTGCTGCTCGTCTGCAGGGTGACCTTGAGGACAAACTTGGTGCAAAGGTACTTGTAGGCCCAATGGACTCCGGAAGGCTCCCAGGCTGGTTTGAAAAGAACTGGCCACCAAAGAAATAAGCCGAAAGTGAAGAAAAATACTTAATAATTAATTTGAAAATAAAAAATGTAACTATTCAGCCAAACAAAACAATGCACATAATATTGCTTTCTATGAGAATTTAAAAGTTTTTTACAACTTAAAAGAAAAACCTAAAGCAATAACCAGCAATTAAATAAATTATATCTTGAATTTGTGTGACGTCAAATTATGGCAGCAACTATTTGTCTTGTTAGGTTGAATAGTTACAAAAAATAGATTATATTGTTGCGAATCAAAACATTTTAGGTCTGCCAGTTTTATTAATGAGTTTAAAAATCGACATTTTCATGATAATTTTTTTCGGCTTTATTCAGATAATCGTCAAGATGTTTTCTTATAATACAGGTCTCTTTTGTCCTGGGCATTGAAGAAATAATAGTATCCAGGTATTTGTGTTTTTTTAGAATCGAAAAGGTCTCAGGGAAGTTTATGTCAAAAACCCAGCTCAAACGCAGGAGCTTGATATCGTTCAAATTTTTGACGTCTCTCATTTCCGCCATCCTGTAATTCAAGATATCCCTGAATACAGATTCCGAGCATCCGGAGGTATCTGGCAAGTAGATTTCCAGGGCCGGATTCTTAATATTTCCGTCTTCGTCATAGTTTTCACTTATAAGTCTCAGGATATCAAGCTTATCTGCATCACGAATCAGTTTTGAGTAAAAAAGAAGTTCTTGTGTATCAAATTTGCGTTCGGGAATCTCCTTAAGGTTGTGGTATTCTATGGCTTTCAAAATGAGATTTTCTTCTTTTCGCGAGAGTCTGGAGAGAATCTCTTTTCCTTTGAGGATTTTTATGCCGAGAAGTGCGTGGTTTTCCGACTCTGAGTCTTTGAATGTCTTGTATTTGGTAAATTGTTCAAAACGGCCGAGATCATGAAATAAAGCTAACGTTTCTGCAAGCCAGCATCCTTCGTCACCTAGATTTTCAGATTTTGCCAATCTCAGGATATTTTCGCACACTTTGGCGGTGTGTTCGATTTTCATCTCAATATTATCCTGGATTAGGGGATCGACAGAAGAGAAATCATTAACATAATTCGAAAACCACTCTTTAAAAAAGTTTAGATATTCGTTCTGCATGGTTTGCAATTAGAATTTCGATATATAATACTTTGTGTATGGAAAATCTAAAACTTACTGTTATAAGTTATTTAGCTTAAATTTCTCAAAAAGGGTGTTAACATTATCAAATTTTATCATATATCTACATAGTTATTTATATACAAACGCTATTTGTATAATAATATGACTTATGCAGTTGAAGTGAATAAGTAACAGTTGAACTGAATGTTTACAAGCTTGAACCTTCTTCATCTAAATTAAAACTTCAATCACAAAGTCTAATGCATTTGATTAAAGTCTAATGCATTTGATTATATACTTGATGTGGACAAGTATCCAGAAATAGCCAAACCAGAAATAGCCAAACATGGGTAGTAAATTATATTTCACACTACGTAAATTATATATCGATGGAACTACATTAAATTAAACATTATGTACTGGACAAAGTATATGTTAACTGATTAAATTCTTCGTGGGGGAAGCAAAAAGAGTTTATACTGCTACATTCATTCAATTTAATGTTCTTATTTGTATTTGATTGAATTAATTATACATTTGTGTAAGTGTTTGGAAATGTTTGTAAATAATTCTGCATTTAAACTTTCTTTAGGAAGATTCAGCAGGAACTCATTAGAATAAATCGGGGTATTTAATGAGCTCAATGAAAAAAAATACTTTAATTGTTAAATCTTTCATTCTACTCGCTTTAATATTTTATTTTTTTCCGGCTTTCTTACCTGTAGCAGCAGGAAATGCTGCAAGCACGGAATCAGTTGCTTGGCAGAATGGGACTGCCATGCCAACTCTTAATAAAGTACTGGAGCAACATCCGACATCGGTAGAAGGATTAATAGATAAAGGCAATATGCTCTATACTCTTAGAGAGTATGCCATGTCTGTGGAATGCTATGAAAATGCACTTCAAACCGATTCAAATTCATCAATAGCCTGGTATGGGAAAGGTCGTTCCCTGTCTTATTTAAACAAGCATAAAGATGCAATTGGCGCGTATGAAAAAGCTCTTACCACATTTCCAATTTCTTCAGAGAATTGGTCTAATAAAGGTAATAAACTTTTTGAACTAAAAAAATATGCCGAGGCTATTAATTGTTACGACAAAAGCATTGATGCGGATATTTATCTTTCTAACGTTTGGACCCGGAGAGCTCAAGCTTCTGAGCAAGTTAACCTCAGTCAAGAAGCATTAATTTCTTATGAAAAATCTATTGAATTAAACTCTAATTTGTCCAGAGCTTTTCGTATGCAAGGGATGGCTTACGTCGAGCTTCAGCAGCCTGGGGAAGCAATAAAGTGTTTTAACAGTGCTCTTAATTTCACTCCGAATGATTCTGAATTATGGTACCAGAAAGGGTTAACTTTTGATATTCTCAAGGATAAAAGAGCAGCTATAGAATGCTACGACAAAGCGATCTCGTTTAATTCTGATCTGACTGATGCCTCATATAAGAAAGGTCGGGATCTTCAAAGTCTTGGGAATTATGAGGAAGCTCTAGGATGTTACGATTTTGTCCTTAATTCAAATCTTGAGAGCCCCAATCTTAATGTGTTGCAGAATAAAAGTCAATGCCTGGAAAAACTTGAGAGGGACGAAGAAGCTCTTAAGTGCTATGATCAAATTCTAGCTTATAATCCGAATAATTCCGAAGCCTGGTATGGGAAAGGTTACGTACTTAATAAAACGGGTAAATATGATGAGGCAATAGTTTGCTATGATAGGGCTCTTAACCCTGGGGCTGAGCTTGAACTGGTAGAGCCTGGAAGTAGTCTGATTGAAAATATGAATGCTTATGACTCAACACTTCCCAGCTATACAGAGTATCCTGATTTTAAGTCTCCTGCAGTAAAGATATGGTACGACAAGGGACTGGCATTTGACAATCTCAATAATACCGAGGCGGCACTGGAATCTTATGATAAAGTCCTCGATAATGAATCTGACTTTTCAGTTGTCTGGTACAGGAAAGGTTTGGATCTGGACAAGCTTAACAGATATGCGGATGCAGCAGAAAGTTATGAAAAGTCCCTTGATCTGGATCCTCAATATGCAAAAGTTTGGTATAAAAAAGGTTATGACTCTTCGAAAATGAAAGATTTTAAAAATGCGGCAGTAAGTTATAACAAAGCTCTCTTAATCGATGACAACTACACACTTGCCTGGTGTCGTCAGGCTCTAGCTCTGGCAAAACTTGGACAGTATGAGGATTCATTGAAGTGCTTTGACAAAGTTCTTATTTCTGCTCCAGACAGCGCAGAGATGTGGTACAATAAAGGTGTTGTCCTTGATCAGTTAGACAGGCACGAGGAAGCTTCAGATTGCTATAACCAATCTCTCCAATACAACCCGGAATTTTTTGCTGCTCGTTTCAAGTTAAGTATTTATATGGAGAATTTTCCAAAACGAAACTCGGTTGAAGAACCGGAGGATAATCGTTTAAACTTCAGCGCTCAGATACTTTCCGGAAGCTTTTGGCCATATCTACTTAATTATGAGTCTCCTGATTCAGGAGAGAATATAGGATTTTGCAAAGATCTGCATTCATTTAATCAGGAGTTAAGCCCAGATACAGCATGGTGTGGAAAAGCTCTGGTCAACAGTGAGCTTGGACAATATGAGGATGCTCTTTTCGCTTATGATATTGCTCTTATGATTAACCCTGCACGTACTCAAACCTGGTATGAAAAAGGATTGGTGCTTGACAGGATCGGAAGAAGCGAGGAAGCTCTGGAATGTTATAAAAAAGCTCTGGAGCTAAACCCTCAGTCTAGCAGTGCCCTGTACGGAGCGGCCTCAATTGCAAGTGGCCTTGGAAGGTCTGAAGAAGCAGTAAGTTATTATAACAAAGTGCTTGCCCTTAATGCCACTGATTCAGAAGCTCTCAATGGGAAAGGTCTGGCACTTTCAAACCTCAGCAGGTATGAGGAGGCAATTTCTTGCTACAATACTCTTCTTAAGTCTGAGCCTGAAAACGTAAATGCTCTGAAAAATCGAGCTTATGCTCTAACTGAATCGGGAAAATTGGAAGATGCACTTGTAGACTATAATAAAATTCTGAGTTTCCAGCCTGATAATTCACAGGTTCTCGCCGAAAAAGCATCTTTACTAGAAAATCTCAGCAGGTATAAGGAAGCTGTTGAGATGTATGACCGTATGTATGAACTTTCCCCGGGTAACAGGGAAATTCTCTACAGGCAGGGAAGAGCTCTTGAAAAGATGGGAGATCTCCAGGCAGCAATAGGATGCTATGATAAGATCCTTGAGCTGGACCCTGGAAATGCGGAAGCCTATAATTATAAAGGCTTTGATCTCTCCAAATTGGACAAAGACCTGGAAGCTATTGACTGCTATAACAAAACCCTTGAACACGATCCCGGGAATGTTGCAGCCTGGTATTTCAAAGGATGCACTTATTTCAAATTAACTAGTACAAACGGAGCAATTGAAAGCTTCAATAAAACATTAGAGCTTAAACCTGATTGCATAACAGCCTGGTACGATAAAGGGTATATTTATAATGTACTTGGAAAGGTTAATGAATCAGTTGATTGTTACAACAAAGCTCTTGAAATTGATCCGAATTCCCCTTCTGTACTTTATAACAAGCGTTTTGCTCTCTACCGCTTAAAGGAGTTAGATGAAGCCGAAGCCTGTAATGCAAAGCTCTTTGAAGTAGATCCTGGCTTTGCAGATGCTCTCCAGAACAGAGGGACTAAATTCTTCATTCCTGAGAACTACAATAGTGAACTGAATTACTCCCTTCCCTTAAGATGGTATGAAGGGGGAAATATCTCGGAAAATCTAAGCAAAAATATAACCGGTATCTCACAGCAGCCCGGAACAAACCAGACTTATAGTAGCCAGGAAAATGATGGCAGCGAGTATACTGATAATAATACTTATTCAGAATCCGAAAATAGCGTAACCGATAATGAGTCTGATTCCAATTATTCCGACGATAATACTGATGAGTCTGATTACAATTATTCCGAAGACAACACTGATGAGTCTGATTACAATTATTCCGAAGACAACACTGATGAGTCTGATCCCAATTATTCCGAAGACAACACTGATGAGTCTGATCTCAATTATTCCGAAGACAACACTGATGAGTCTGATCCCAATTATTCCGAAGACAACACTGATG
>JAUPKV010000588.1 GCA_030837265.1 Methanobacteriota archaeon | reverse complement strand
TTTTTTCCTTACTATTAACAACAGCTACGTCACCTGTTAACTCGTTTAGCACATATAAATCTGAATCTCCTATATTCAATGAGACCACCTTGCTCACATAACTTTGATTGTTTTACATGTTAGTGAACTTGATTAATCTACTTCTCTTTACTTTTAAATGTATATCTAGATTTGGCTTCCTACAAAAAAGAAGATAGTTATATTTGTAGCTTTTTGATTATTATAAAAAAAGAAACTACGAGTTTTTTCCGTTATCAGGAGACATCAAAAAAGTGCCTATATGTTTCTAAGTATTTTTTTGCTGCTGAATAATGCGGTAATCGGTCAAAGGTTGAGTATTCCTATATGATATAGGATATTGGAGTTCAGAAAAGCATAGCATGAAGAATGATAGAAAAACGAGAAAGTAGGAACGTTGATTACAGACTAACAAAACATCAATAGACAACGTCAATCAACTCTACTCTGAAAGAAAGTTCTCATAGCAATGAAATAATTAATCACGGTATATTATTCATGATTCAATCAATATAATTATAAAATCATTCTAAGGTTAAAAAGCAGGGAGAAAATCGAATTTTTTCCTATATCACTTGCTTTTAGCATTGTGGCTCCCCACTTGCCTTGTATACAGGTTAGGACTTACGCACTTCAGATTCAAAATCAAGCGCAGTAACCATCAGATTTAGAATTTGAATTTCAGAAAGTTGTAAGCCTACTGCAGTTGATTTTGTACTTTAAGTGCGTAAGTCCTAAATATATTAATCTAACTCTCGATTTTGAAAGAGTATATTGAGCTTCTGATCAAGAAAGTATTCTAAAACTCTTCCAAATAAAGGAATAAAAATTGGTTTTGGGATAGGCTCACTGACGGAAAAACAAAAAATGATCACTTCATTGATATGTTGAATAAGGCAGAAGAACATGTTTTTAGGCCTGAATTTGTTCTGTTTGAAACCTGGTATTCCAGCATGAAGAATCTCAAAGAAATCAGGAAAAAAGGATGGCATTGGTTATTTACAGGAGGAAAAAAGAAAAGAGTTAGCAAAGAAAACCTGGAAGAGTGAGGAATATCATAGAGGAATAAAACAGTTTTGTGGAGTAGAAAGGTATCAGGCAAGGAGAAATGAGGCTCTAATTTCAAAAATCCATTCTCTTGACAGAACATATTAGCGGAACTAGTGCCGAGTCAACAGCAAAATGTCGTATAAAATCGATTGCAATTATTCAGAATCATTAAATCTTTGAGGATTGACGCGACACTAGGCATATGCGCTTAGAATATGGAAACTTAATAGAGATAGTTCCTGACTTAGAGAGTAGCATGAATTCCAAGCTAATGATAAAATTATGGTCCTATATCTCCCTCCAAGATCATCTCGCTCGAATTGACGCTAACCCTAAGGTATGTTATCGGTATTGGGATGTTGTTAGCTGGACGGTGTGTTTTCGGATCAGCCACCGAGACATAATACGGATCTTGCAGCTCGAATATAGGAGCCTGATTCGCAAGATAATCGTACAGAAATTTGTCAAGCTGACTAGTGATTCCAAGATCATTTTCTATCATGTCTATAATCGACTCTACGAACTTCGCAGGGTCACTAAGGATTAACTTCGTTGAAGCCGGTAGTAGATTGCTGAGAGCATCTTTTGTTTTCTGTATCATTATGTCAGGCAGCCCAAATGATATATTTTTGAAAAACAAATCTATCTCGCCTTCGATTTTAGAGGTGAGACTCGCACTAAGTTCTACAGGTAAAGTAAATATCGGAAGTTGAGGGATAACGTAAAGCTGCCATCTGTTCGGGCAGTTAGGAATTCTTGGGTCACCAGTCCCATAAAATACGGCAGGCTCCAGCCCCAAACTGACTTGACTGACAAAATCACCGCTTAGATCTATTGGAATGCTTATATCCGGGTTGTTTCCGAAGAGCTCAATCCCCGGGAAATCCATCTCAGGAGTGAGTATTATATCAGGAGTCTTTATTTTTCCGTCAAGAGGGATTTGGATTTCTTGACCCGGGATAACTACGGCAGGGATTTTGAAGCCCGGGATTGAGATCTTAGGCAAGTCGATATTTATCGTAAACTTGAGTCTATCCCATGATACCAGTAAGTCTATAATTTGAATTTTACCATCATTTTTCAAGCTTATAGTGCCATTCCTTAAGGAAGCACTTACCTGGTAGTCGATGTAAAGAGGAGAATTCCCATACCGGCTATGTTCGAGATCAAGTGTGATTCCTCCGTTTAGCATGGCACTCAGAATTTTGCTAAATGTTGCTTGCGAAATTGCAAGTGTTAAATCACCTGGTCCAGTCTCTTGCCGATTGCGAGCTGAATGAGAAGTTGCAGGTGCTAAGTTTGACCCAAGCGAACTTGAGCCAGAGGGTCCTATGATCTCATTGAGCTTAAGGTTGATAAAATTCATAAAGAGTTTCAGCTGATGATCTTCAACCGCGGGATTATTTGGAATAGCCACCGGAGACATCTGAATGTTCACGATGCCGTACATGTTTGGTATAGCTCGAGGAGTTGAGACAAAGCTGTTTGCCAGATTACTTCCAAAGCTCAATGCCCGGTTTACGATATAAATCAGATAGCAATCCAGGATATCTCTCAACCCAGGGGGCTCGATTCCCACTACATCCAAAGCAGTAAGGTGCATGTTCAGAAACTGCGCTGTAGAGGAATTTTTAAGCGCGAGTTCAGCAAACAGATCCAGAGAAAAACAATCTAGCTTTCCTTCCTCTCTGGGTGGGCAGGAGAGGCCTATGGAGACTCTGGCATGCAAAGCAAGTTGCTGGCTTGGAAGTGAGGGAAGAGTTTCTGGCAAAGTAATAACGTTTCCAGGATTAAAGTCAACCTGCAGCTCCGAAAGCTGAGCGATAAAATAGGGTTGTTGCAAATAAATAGTCGCAAATGTATTCATCAGCGGGATTTTAAAGTTTGACGGAAACTGAGGATATATGACGGATATGAGCGGGTCACCACTGGCTGTTACACTTGGGTCTGCGTTGACGGTGTTGCACGCCATCTGTGGATATGCACTGGTATAACTCGATCCAAAATTGAAAGTTGAAGGCACATACAGCATGGCACGGTTTATTATTCGGTTTATTCCATTTTCATGAATTGCAATGTAAAAATCAGAATTATTAGTAAAAGTCAAAATTACACTCCCCCGAAAATAACAATTCTTGAGCTCATCCTAAAACTCATAATTTTCTTTTTGAATTTTGTATATACAAATGCGTTCATCTTTTGGTATTTAAGTTTAGATAGAAATATTTACACTTGTGACTCTAACACCACAAAAACACAAATGCATCCAAAAATATAACTGAGAGCTTCACAAGGACCCATATCAGTACTCTATTACAGATTTGTCCTGAGTATATAGTCACATGTATAATTAACATTTAATAAATGTCGCTAACTTATATTCCTCATCAATAGTCCTAAGTAAACATAATATTCGGAAGTTTCGGGATCATTAACAATTATGGGCATCTAAAGATTTTTCGTAGCAGGTCAGCCTGGAAAAACAACATCAATTACCATCTTTTAAAGGATTAGATAGGCAAACTCTTCTTAATTGATTATCGGCTTCCTTTCAGCATCTGTAACCTTTCATCTTTTGACAGCCCTTACTTATGGTCTTTTTGCTAAAGCCCCATACCATAAAATATGAACTTGACCAACCACATTAGAAGACTCCAGTTTCTTTTTATTACCATTCAATATTACGTATATTTGTGAAGTTGACTTTTCGCGTGGCAGTGTGCCATCATGGGGCACTGTTGGAATATCATTTAAGGCTCCATTCCAAAGTTGATGTAAAGGAATATTTAGAAAAAGACGAGAAAGCGTTGCAAGAACACTAAACCAGTTACAGCGCCGAATGTGATTGATTTTGTACTTCAAGTGCGTAAGTCCTATCAGCGTTTGATCTCTTCCTCAAAATGCCTGAGCCGAAAGTTGAGCAAAAATGCGGCGTAGATTACCAGGCCTGCAATCAAAAAAGAGGCTCCGGCAAGCAGTTCATATAAAAGGCCGCCAAGGATCAGTCCTGTGATACTGGCAAGGCCCCCGAAACTGCTGGCAAGGCCCTGTACCGTACCCTGAAATTTTCTCCCTGCAATTTTTGATAAAAGAGAGAGAAAGGAAGGCCACATAAGCCCGTCTCCAAGTGCGAAAAATCCTGTTGAAAGGTAGGTCAGGAAAAGGTTTCCAGGGATCAACAGTAAAAAGTTCGTACCAAGCATCAGGCTTCCGAAGATTATAAGGGTTGCATCCGAATATCTTTGTGAAGCTCTCGGAAGCACGGTACCCTGCACGATTACCAGCAATGCGCTCAGAACCGTAAAGTAAACACCCATTTGTGCAATGTTCCAGTTCAGGACTGCGATTGCATGCAGGGGAAACGCAGTGTAGAAGATGTTGAAACCAAGAAAGATTATAAAGTAGAGACCGAGCATATAGGGAATATTCGGAAGTTTCAAAACCTCCCTGAAGGTAGGTTTTCTTGTTTCACGCGTGGTTCTGCATTCCTTTATCTCATAGCCAAAGAATTTCTGTATGTTCTCAGTGGCTGTGGGTTCTTCAAGAGAACACTCTTTGTTTTCCGGGAGATAGAATATAATAAGTAAGGTTCCGATAAGCGAAATTACTATTGCGCCCAGCACAGGAGCTGCGTCTCCGTACTGTGTTACACTCAAAATTCCGGCAAGTGCGGGGCCAACTATAAACCCTAGAGTTGAGGAAATCGACATCTTCCCAAAGTTCCGGTTCCTATCTTTTTCTACAGTAACGTCTGCCAGGTAGGCATTGGCTACGGACACGTTTCCTCCGGTCAGTCCGTCAAAAGCTCGGGCAAAAAAGAGTACTGCAAGGGGAAGAGTAAAGGCAAAAGCTCCCAGGATTTTCGAATCTACTTTAAAGAGGGTTACGACCGGAAGGAAAAGGGCTCCAAGAAAGATAATCCATGAGAGCAGGGTCCCTAATTGGCTTAAAAATAGGATTTTCTTACGCCCGTAAATGTCAGACCATCTGCCCAGAAGAGGGGCACCTATTAGTTGGAAGGCCG
>JAUPKV010000587.1 GCA_030837265.1 Methanobacteriota archaeon | reverse complement strand
TAATGACAATTCGACTAATGACAATTCGACTAATGACAATTCGACTAATGACAATTCGACTAATGACAATTCGACCAATAACAATTCGACCAATGACAATGGCACAATCGTTGATCTGATTGCTAATTTTACTTCAGACGTGACTTGCGGATATGCGCCTCTAACTGTCAATTTCAATGATATGAGTGAGGGCGAACCTACCTCCCGGTATTGGGACTTTGGAGATGGAATGAATTCAACAGTTGAAGATCCTGTTCACACATACTGTCATTCCGGAAAATATGATGTTACTTTGACAGTAGCTAATGAGTTGGGCAATAACACAGTAATAAAATATGACTATATAAATGTTGGAACCCGCAGGCAATCTCAGGATACTGATGAAGAATGTAGCACAGAAACGAAAGAAGACTGTGAGAACACTAAACCCATTTGCGAAGAAACAAAGCCAGTCTGTAAAGAAACAAAACCAGTTTGCAAAGAAACAAAACCAGTTTGCAAAGAAACAAAACCAGTCTGCAAAGAAACAAAACCAGTCTGCAAAGAAAATAACCCGGCAGATGACAATGGAGAAGTAGACGACAATAACCAGGCAAATGATGAGGGAGAAGTAGACGACAATAACCAGGCAGATGATGAGGGAGAAGTAGACGACAATAACCAGGCAGATGATAATGGAGAAAGCAATACTGCCCAAAGCACAAACAGCAGTCAAAATGCTGCTTAAATGGACATGAATAAGTAGTGCTTTATCGACCAGCACGTATAATGGAATGTAAGTGATGGGTTCTGTATAGTTTTCTGTTGATAGGACAAAGCAGGCGAATAATAACTTTTCTTCGGAAGTAGATGCCAAATGATAGCATTTATTTTGAATGATTGTTTACTGTTCCTGAATACATATCTCAACAGGAAATTTGCAGAGGCAAAAAAGGGTCGTGTGTTTGAATCATTGAAAACTGAAAGTGTTAGAATCTCCCGATATATTCATCAAATAAGTGAGTGCATAGCTTTTTCGGAATAGATATATAACACAGGGACACGACCCAGTTTTCCAATGTGGAAATTCAAGGGGTAGCATTCGCCATGTACATCCGAACGTAGCGAATAAAATATGGCATTCTATATTTCTCGATATGGATGAACGCGTTTTTTAACATATTAGTTCTAGATTGGGACTAATAAGGTTCGATTTTTCCATTCACTTTCAGATAAATCGCTTGGGCAAAGAATTTTTTCATTTTGATCTGATATTAATGAACAATTTGGATCAAGGATTGTATAATTTTATGACATGCTCTTAGAGATGGATATTCTTCAGCGATCCGGAATAACAATTTGGATCAGTGTGCAGGTCACTGATGAGATAATATTATATTTCATCCCTGATTAAAAGGAAGCATATCTAAACCAATATTAAGTGATAACAAGGTGTTGAAGAATTAATAAAAGGGGAAAATAAAATGGAAATAATAATCGATTCTGAATTTAAGAATTTAATACCTCCAATGAAACCGGAAGAATTACAGGGCTTAAAAGAGAGTATTATGAACAATGGTTACGATGACCTCTTCCCCATTATTACCTGGAATAATATTATTATTGACGGCCACAACAGGTATTCAATCTGTAGAGAGCTTAATATTGAGTTTCCGATTTTGGAAAAAGAATTCGACAGCCGTTTTGAAGTAATTAACTGGATAATTAACAACCAGTTGAACCGAAGGAGCATGACCAGCGAACAGAGGACCTATCTAATTGGAAAAAGGTACCAGGAAGAAAAAAAAGAAGAATGTAAACCAAAAAGAAAAGATAGCGCAGTCCCTTTGATCACAATACGTCCCGCTGACAGTAAAATAGAACAAATGCTGGCAGAAAAATACAAGGTAAGCCCTAAAACTGTCCGAAAAGCCGAAAAATTTGCTAATGCGATCGATGAAGTTGCAAATAATGCAAGTATAGATCCTTACAGAATTCTCGGTAGAGAAATTAAAGCTACCAGAAAAGACATTGTTGAATTGTCCCAGAAGCCAGCAGAATTACAAAAGGAAATTATTGAGAAAATTGAGAAAAAAGAGGTTCCCAATATTAAAACTGCCTTGAGAGAAATTGAAGAAGTGTCTTTTGAGGAAAATAAAGAAGAACCGGCTGAAAAGCAAGAAACAGATTACAAAGAAAATGAAAATGAAAATGAAAATGAATATAGCAGCCCCTATGATTTGGCAGAAAAGATCTTTAACGTCATAAATAATTATAAAGAACAGTATCTTGACGTAGACCTGGAATTCATTAAAAACTCACTGGAAATTGTTAATGAAAATTTAAATGAGCGAGTAAAAATATGAATCCAAATAGCTCTAAAGAACGATACACTTTAGTATAAATACATTGTAAGTTCTCAGCTACCGGTTTTAATAACATTATTTTCAACTGTTTTTCAAAATTAGGAAATTTCATATTCCCTTTTTGATAATCTAGGTTTAGTTTGAAGATAATCTATAAGTTGATGCAATTTAGAGCGTATCTGAAAAGTGTTGTTGTCCTTTATAGTATATATCATAATTTTTTACTTTTCGCACAGGCTCTCAATTTGTAAGCATTTTGAGATTCATAATCAAATAACAGCAAATAAAACATAACGCTGAATAAGGTTTAATGAGAGGAGATTAGTTTGGACTGGGATGAATTTTATAAAGGAACGCCAGCATGGGATGTCGGTCACCCTCAACCTGCTTTTGAGGCTCTTGTCGAAGATGGAGAGATCAAGCCTGGACATATTCTGGATATAGGGTGTGGCCGAGGTGAGAATGCCATGATGCTAGCAATGAATGGCTTTGATGTCACTGGAATAGACCTTGCGGAAATTGCCATATCTGATGCAAAGGCTAAAGCTGCAGAGCGACATGTTAATGTAAATTTTGTTGTTGGAGACGTCTTAAGGATGGACCAGCTTTTCAAAGAATCTGAATTCGATGTCATTAT
>JAUPKV010000586.1 GCA_030837265.1 Methanobacteriota archaeon | reverse complement strand
TTCCCTGCCTCCAATATCAAAAAAGAAGTTGGAGAAGTTTTATGGATCCAGCCACCCTCGCCCATCAGGCAACAGATATTCTCTTTCCCGCCTTGTCTGCCTTGTGCGTTGCAGGAAAACCTGTAACTGATAAAGGTAAAGAAATACTTGAGGATATGCTCTACGAAAACGTTTTTGAAAAGCTCGGTTCTGAAGGCGGGAAAAGAGCGAAGGCTTTACTGGAGAAAATAAGCCCTAAAATTAGTGCATCCCTTGAAAAAGCACTTACAAAAGTCTCCAAAAACTCTGAAGACCCAAAAGCAAAGGAAGAACTTCAGCAGGAAATCCTGAAATTGTTTATTGAAAATCCAGATCTAGCAAGAGAAATTGATTTCATAATAAATCTCAACATAGAGAACGTTAATAATCTCGCTTTAGGAAATTACAACAATTTTTTCAATTTTGAAACGCCTTCTGGAGACGAATTAATCGAAATTATCGAATATCTGGACCAGAGAAGGAAAGAAGCGACAAATCAGGAAATAATGAGACACTATAACCCTTCAACTCTTCCCCATTACCCTGAAAGGCTGAAGCTATTCGTTACCGAAAACCGTTCGGAAGAGTTAAGGAAAGCTCTTACCTACATCGAAAACCATCGAATTTTACTTCTCAGCGGCATTGGCGGCGTGGGAAAATCCACCCTTGCAAGGGCTCTTGTAGACCTTAGATCTGTAAACGTACCCGAACCTTTCTGGTTCAACTTCAATCAGAACCAGGACGCAAAACTGGGTGATATCCTTGAAAAACTTGCTGCATATATGAACGCCCCTGAAATTGCATCTTTTAAAGACGAAAGGAGAGAGCCCGGAAAACTTGATGTGGATAAACTCACAGGCGAACTTCAACGAAGAAGCGAGGTCTGGCTTATTTTCGATGACCTGAGTACCATACTTGAAGATCAACAGTTTACTGACAAAGGAATCGAATTTCTCTTTTCTTCCCTGCGATACAACACCCACAACGCAAAAATCCTCATAACAAGCCGGATTCTGCCCATACTCGAAAATGGGGAAAAACTTATCGATGTAATGGAGGACGAGGAAAAACAGCACCTCAACGGCTTGAGAACGAATTTTGCAGTTAATTATCTTTCCAGCAACGGGCTCGACAAAGTTGAACCAGAAAAGCTCGAGGAACTGGCTACAGGTGTGGATGGTCATCCTCTTGCCCTGAAGCTACTTGTAGAGTTAGTAAAAGAATTTGGAGCAAACGACGTCCTTGAAGATCTAAGTATATATCAAGAACAAAAAGAGGATACAATCTTAAAAGCGAGAAAACTATTCGACAAGCTGGCAGGAGACGAAAAAGAACTGCTTGAAAGCATCTCGGTCTATCGTGAGCCTGTGAGCATGAAAGGGCTCAAGGAAATGTTTACGGAAAATACTCCAATAAACGCTGTCAAGAAGCTAATAGACAAATCCCTCCTCGAAACCAACCATAATAGTAGTTACTGGCTGCATCCTTTAGTTCAGGAATTTGCCTATGATAACCTTCAAAACAAAAAAGAAGTCCATTTGATTGCTTATAATTATTATAACTCTCTGACCCTCTCCGAGAATCCCACCAGGAAAGAAGACATTCAGCCAGCAATCGAAGCCCATTACCACGCTTGCAAAGCGGGAGAGTATGATCTGGCAGTGGATATCATATGGAGATACGATCTCCCATCTCTTCTGGACCTTTGGGGAAATCCAAGAACACTAATCGAAATATATGAAAAATTATTACCAAAAGATCACTTAAAAGATGAACCAATTCTCAAAGATAAACAGATTCGTGGAGCTGTTCTTGGAAATCTGGGGTTAGCATACAATGATCTGGGAGAAACAAGAAAAGCAATTGAATATTATGAACAGGCACTGAAAATTTTTCAAGAAATCGGGGACAGGCACGGAGAAGGTGCAGCCCTTGGAAATCTGGGGAACGCATATAATCAGCTGGGCGAAACAAGAAAATCAATTGAGCATTATGAACAGGCTCTGAATATTTCAAAAGAAATTGAGGACAGGCATGGAGAAGGGAATCGTCTTGGAAATATGGGGTTAGCATACAGTCAGCTGGGAGAAACAAGAAAAGCAATTGAATATTATGAACAGGCACTGAAAATTTTTCAAGAATTCGAAGACAGGCGCGGAGAAGGAAATTCTCTTGGAAATTTGGGGAACGCATACAGTCAGCTGGGAGAAATAAGAAACTCAATTGAATATTATGAACAGGCGCTGAAAATTTTTCAAGAAATCGGGGACAGGCGTGGAGAAGGAAATTCTCTTGGAAATATAGGATCAACATACTGTGATCTGGGCGAACCAAGAACAGCAATTGAATATTGTGAACAAGCGCTGAAAATTTCTCAAGAAATAGGAGACAGGAGTGGAGAAGGAGAGCAGCTTGGAAATCTTGGAAATGCATACCTTGATCTTGGAAAACCAAGGAAATCAATTGAATATTATGAGCAAGCATTGATAATTTCTCAAGAAATAGGGGACAGGCGTGGAGAAGGAAAGTGGCTTGGAAATTTGGGGTTAACATATAGTGATCTGGGAGAAACAAGAAAAGCAATTGAGTTTTTGAAGGAATCCCTTGCTATAGGAACGGAGATTGAATATCCGAGGCTGATTAGCTTCTGTGAGCAGAAATTGAAGGAACTTGAAGGATCTGTTGAATAACATTCGTATTCTTTTTTCGAAGAATTTTTCACTTCAAACCCAATAACCTAAAACGAAACTTGCATTCAAAGCAATTGAAATAAATAAAAAGACATAAATTGAATTAAAAGTTTAAAACCAATAAACTATTAAATAAGTAACCCCCAAACTTTAACTATTATTTTTATCGGATATTAATTTCTTAACAATCATATTTTTGCTCAATTATAAAAGGTGTAACCATATACCTCATGTAATAGAATTAGTCGGAAAAACAAGAGGTGTGCCTGCTGATAGGCGCAGTTCGCAAAGGCTCAGACTAGTCACATGGATGTAGGAATCTTTTACTTTTGACAAGTTTC
>JAUPKV010000585.1 GCA_030837265.1 Methanobacteriota archaeon | reverse complement strand
CAAAAAAGAAGCATCAAGTGGGACTCACTTCCTAAACTTTGAGTTAGTTGGTGGAAGTGATATGTATGATTTAAATTATAAAGTCCCACTTAAAATTGATGATAAGAATATCCAGGTCGTTTTTTTAAATCTTCCTTCTAATATGATTAATGAAATCTCTACAATAAAGGTAAATATAATAAACCCCCGCTCTACCGATCTCAATAACGTCATATTGAGCCCTTCATGTGAAGACGTCTTTATTTCTCCTTCCAACATTTTTGTCGGAACCGTTTCGGCAGGAAACAGCTCAGCCGTCGAATTCACAGTAAACACGGTAAATTCGAATTCCGGAAATAAGAACCTCAAATGTATAGCATCCTATTTCAACGGAGACAATCTCCATACGAGTGAAACGACAAGTACGGCTATAAACGTGATCTCAAAACCTACTATGACTTTAACAAATATCGAAATAAAAAATCTGGGAAATAAGTACACAATTACTGGAGAAATTAACAATATCGGGACTACTGATATGAAAAATGTCATAATTTCAGTACTCGACTCAAAAGGAGTAAACTCCACACAACCTTATCCAAGTTACTTTATAGGCGGTCTTGAGAAAGACGATTTCAGCAGTTTCGAATTATCAGCACTGGTAACTCCCGAAGCTTCAGAAATTCCTCTGTTACTTGAATTTAGAGGAACCGACAATGCTTATACGTCAATTACAAAATCTATTGCTTTAAATTCGGTTGAGTTACCGACTCAAACTGACAAAGCGGCATCGTCTCCTCTCCTGCTGGTTATTGGTATAGTTCTTTGCATTGTGGTTTTTGGAATCATTGGGTATTCCTGGAAAAAGCAGAAGAAAACGAACCAGAAAGATGAGGATAGTTGAGTGTTTTATGTCAGGTCAAGTTGTGGAATTACAGGAAATTACAAAAACATATACACTTGGCTCAAATAATATTGATGCACTCAAAAGCGTGAGTTTCTCTATTGAAAAAGGGGATTTTCTCACGATTATGGGTGCATCGGGCTCGGGAAAATCTACTTTGCTTAATCTTATAGGATGCCTTGATATTCCAACGAAAGGAGTCGTAAAAATAAATGGCGTGGATATTTCAAAACTTAATGATGAACAACTGACGGCTATTCGTAGAAGCAGCATTGGGTTTATTTTTCAGCATTTCAATTTAGTACCGACTCTGACCGCACTAGAAAATATTGAGCTACCAATGGTATTTAGTAAAATTCCGGAACTAACGCGAGAAAAAAGGGCATTGTCATTACTGGAGCAGGTAAATCTCGATTTAAAATATGCATCTCATAAACCCTATGAACTTTCAGGTGGGCAGCAGCAGAGAGTAGCAATTGCTAGAGCTCTTGCAAATTCTCCGTCTCTACTTCTTGCGGACGAACCGACCGGTAACCTTGACACAAAAACCGGAAGGGAAATCATGGAGTTACTTAATTATCTCAATCTCAATGGAACAACAGTGGTCGTAGTAACACATGATCCGGCGCTTCTGGATTACTCAAACAGAAATATAAGGCTCATTGATGGTGAAATTTCCAATGAAAATAGTTAAACAGCCTGGAAATATTTATGTTCAACTTGCGAAGAGGAATCTGGAAAGAAGAGTTGTACGTACTATTCTTGCAGCAGTTGGAATAATTATCGGGGTTTTTGCGATATCATCGATGGGTATCCTGGGCAATTGTCTGAAAGTTTCTGTTTCTAATTCATTTTCAGATTATAGTAATGAGATCATTGTCTATCCGGCAGGTGGAGAGACAGGAATTACTGAAAACCAGGTAAGACAAATAGATAAAATTAGTGGGATTGAAAATATTATACCTATTTATTCCTCAGGTACTAAAATAGAATACAAAGACAAATCAACTGCAGCTATGATATATGGAATTGAGAACGAAGATTTGATCTCCCTTGTTGAAATTAACAATGGAAAAATGCTAAAAAGCAGTTCCACGGATTGTGTAATCGGTCCAAATGTTGCAGACTCTCTGGATCTAAAAATAGGTGGAAAGGTTACATTCGAAAATACGAAATCAAAAGTAATTGGTGTTCTCAACGAGAAAAGTAAGAGTTTTAATATTATGCCGGGAGCGTCAATTTTTGTCAACCCCGCGATTTACAAAAAAATATTTGTTGAAGAAGGAGACGAATATAATTCCGTACTTATCAAAGTAAAAAATGTAGATGATGTGGACAGTGTGGAAAATTCCGTTAACAAGACGCTCAACAAAAAAGATGAAAAAGTTTTCCTGTCTTCAGTAAAAAGTATGTTAAGTGCTTTTGAAAATGTTACAAAATATATTTCTCTGTTTTTGATGGGAATCGGTTCGATTTCTTTAGTCGTTGCAAGTGTAAGTATCCTGAATGTGATGTTGATGTCAGTCACGGAAAGGACAAAGGAAATCGGTGTAATGAAAGCTGTTGGAGCGTCCAGGAAAGATATAATGAAGATGTTTCTTTTTGAATCTCTTATTCTTGGAATTGCAGCCAGTCTCGTTGGGGGATTATTGAGTTTAATTATAGTATTTGCTTTAACCGGTTTAATGCTAAAAGACGTGTCTATATTACTTGACTGGGATGTCTTTTTGTATATAATAATAGGTGTTATATTTGGAATCATTACCAGTCTTGCCGGCGGAGTTTATCCGGCATTAAAAGCCTCAAAATTAAAGCCTATAGAGTCGCTCAGATATGAATGATTACTTATGGAATGATTACTTAGGGAATGATTATTTATGGAATGATTATTTAGGAAGTATTCAAGCTCGTTCATTACGATTTTGTCCATATTTGAGAAGTTAACCACTGATGTGACAGAAGGTATGCAGAAAAGCTCACGTATAATTGATATACCATCGTGACAATCCTTAAGTCATGAATAACAGTAAATCCGAAGATTCCACTTTACCTTCTAACCTTTCCGTCAGTCCAGTCCGTGAGATACAAGAAAATACACTTGCTAAAAAGATAACTCCTACTTACGAATCAACTAATTTTTCAGCACCTTCCGTTGACCAGTTAAATGGTGTCCTACCCGATTTCAATAATAGGCTCTCGCCTGAAAGGAACCTGGGGCTTTCTTCCGTCGGACATCTCCGCCTGAGCCCCGAAACTCACCCGAGACTTGTCTCAGTCTCCTTTGCCGGGCTTTCAACCTCGCAATCTCAGAAAATCCTACCTCAGAAGCTTAAAGTACCTGTCGGAAAAGGGCTTGAGATAAAACCCGATATTGCAGGAAGGTCACTTGCAGGGGTAAACGTTTGTTCTTTTATCGGCGCAAATCTTCCGATCGCTCCTCTTGGGAGCAGATTAGTGAATCTCAGCACCACTGAAGAGAAGCCGAAGATTGATGAAAAGAAAAACGAGCACTGAAAAAAAGAAGTAGTATGTAAAGTTAGTCCGAAAGCGACTATTCAAGCATCATTTAATTTTTACTTAATTTTTTAATTTTTCAAGTTCCTTTAATTCTTTTCATTTTAGTTACAGTTAATTTATTAAAAAACAATGGGTTAGAATCATTCTAACCATAAAATGATTCTGAAGTTGAATTAGATTTTAAAATACTATTTTAGCTTATTTTGTGCTTACATTTGGATTACTGAGTTAACCTGTGCTTCTGAACTAGTTACCAATCCGGAATTAAGTACTCCTGAGTTGATTTGTGTTACTTGATCAATGGAATACCATGGACCAGGGCGAGGAGGTACAGGAATATGATGCAACAACCACCACCAATAATAATTGCCACAATCGTCACCGTCATCATAATAAGCTGCCGAAGCTGTCAGTGTTGCGGTACTAGTTGAGGTAGCTACTTTCGCCACGCTACTTGCACTAACTGCCGAAGCTGCCATTGTTGTTACAAACAAGACTGCCAACAAGATAGTTATTACTCTTTTCATTTTCCCTTTCATGGTTCTATCAACCTCTATTCTTCGTTGTCTTGAATTTTGAGACTTACTAAATTTTAATTATTTTTAATTTTGTTTTCAATCGTCGCCTTAAATTTAGATTGAATCCCAAACATTAGAACTTTCAAATCCCAATATATTCCTTATTACCAAACCGTCTAACAATCAACACTCTACTGATTTTAGAAAATAAGCGAATAGAAGCCCTACATTAAAAAAAAGTATATATCAGGATACTCTTACCCGACAACAAAAAGCAAACCAAGGATTGTAGGAAATCACTTCTTTTTCCGTTTGAAGATCCCTATCTCAACATGCATTGCTGGTAGCAGCTTTTTTGAAGCTTGGGTGACAATGTGGAGAAACGCTAAATATGCATGTGAAAATCTACCAGGGAAAAAAGGCTATGGAGAACTGAAAAGTGAATAATCAGTTCATATATGGATCAGGATAAGCTGGATTTTTATCAACTGTTATTACTCTTGGCATTGATTATGCTTAGAGCCTAAAGCTTTCTTCAGAAAGCTCTTTGCTGCTTTTCTATTTCGTTTATAGAAGTCTAAGCACCTCCCCATGAATTGTTTATTGGTCTTAAGTATCTTTGTGCCTCTTATTAAGGTGTTTATAGTTAGAGAGTTTGGTAATAAAAGTTAAATAAAACTCTAAAACTTGTATTGTTTGTAATTCAATTTGGTGGCGTACAAGTTTTCTGTAAAATCTTAAAATTTCTTGAATCACCACCCTAAATATGAAGTATCGTCCAGTAATTTGATTTTACAGGAAATTTGCATCGCTGCCCATAAAATAAGCAATTACAAAGAAAGATAATGTGTAGGGTTTTGTAGAGAGTTCGGAATGGTCTTTGGGTTTTGGCCTCCGGGCTGGTTTTAATAAATGCTGAAAATATCTTTACTTCATGGACTACATAGACCATGTAATAGATTAGTCACAACTGTCTAAAAAAATATTTGGGTTTGGAGAGTTTCCTATGGTAATAACTACATCTGTTGACATGAAACCTTTGTCTCTGCCTCCATTAAAATGGGTGGCCGGTACGATTAGCGAAATACTTGTTCAGCCGGGAGAACAATTCTACTTGTTTGGGGTAAAACCGGCAAATGAATCAGGAGTGTTTTTGCGTATCGCCAACGCACATACAGGGGCCACGATAAGTTCCGTGACCACAAATAATCTGGTCTACGATCTAATGAAAGAGGCGTATTTCCGAAAACTCAACGTTCAGGTTGCTTATCGCGATTTTGGTTCAGATCCCCAGAGCGGAATAAACAAGCTTTGCATTGATCGTGTGATTCTGACGCAGTAAATTGCAAGTTGGGGGGTTAATTCGGAAGGTTCTGTTGCAAAAATCTGGCTTTTATACAAATCAGTAAAAGCATTCACAATTAGGAAAGGCTATCATTCATATTAAAAAGATTTGCATATCCGAGTATTCTTTAAAATTAGATTATTAAGAAAATGCACAGATTTAAGAAAATTTGTGTAAAATAAAGTATAATTGCATATAAATAAAGTATAAGGTTTTATCAAGTTGACGGATGCTAGGCAATTTATAAGCTCTACTATAGCTGGTAAAATTCCTTAACCCACGTAGACTTGATAATATACTAATTTTTATGAATTAAATGCTATGCTGTTTATCCCAGATCTCATCACGTGCAAGCAGATAAAGAAGGCAGAAAATAACAATTAAAAAAATCAACATACCCATAACGATTAAAATAGACTCCTGTGGTGATGCTATTGGGCTAATGTTAATGTAAGGCAATGATGACATATTTATCTATACGATAAGAAAAGATAAATAATTATCTAAAATCCAGTGAAAATAAAAAATTTAAGTTGTTTGTGCATTTGCAATTATTTTATGTTAATTTCTCTTTTTAGGAATAGCAATGAATATTATGACTTGAACAAGCTAGAGCTTTGGATATCCTTATTAACACTGTAAGCTTATGGAATCCACTTACCTGCAGAAAGCTACCGATTATTTGAAATCTGCAAGTAACTTTAACAATGAGTTATTAAAACACATTTCTCCTCTTGGATGGGAACACATAAACTTTCTTGGAGAATATTCCTTTGAAACGAGAAATGCACCCGAAACTGAAGAATTAAGGCCCTTAAACATAGATATTTAAAAGGGTCACAGGCTTAGCGGGAGTTTTGTCGGAAATATTTGCAATATCCCTTTTGTATTTTTGATTTTTACAACAGAACCAAATATCCATATTTAAGTGCAGTCTCTTTTAATAATTCTTTGATCTTTAGGATATACAATTCGAGTACATTTTTAATTTAGAAAAATATTTAATATATAGGAATATTTTTGTAATAAGTTGTAACATAGATTAACATTTTATTCAGTTGACACAATACGTTCTAAAGGTATTCTTATGAGTATTTTGAGTCGCCCAATATTAGCTTTTAAATCTAAAATAAAATCCAGCTGGCCTTATACCCTGGCAGTTTCGATAATTGCTCTTGCAGCCTTCTGGATAAGAATACTTCCCGCAAAAACAGTATTCTTATCCAATGGGCTTGTAAAATTTGTGACCAATGATGCCTGGTATCATATGCGGACTTTGAATCTTCTTCTTAATAATTACCCCAATAGAGTATTTTATAACCCAATGACCAACTATCCTTATGGCAGCTATATACATTTCGGTCCATTGTTTGATCAGATGATGGCTATACCTGCCTTAATTCTGGGCTTGGGACACCCCAGTTCCGAACTTGTTAATACTATAGGAGCATACTTCCCTGCAGTCCTGGGTGCTCTAACGGTCATTCCTGTTTATTATATAGGAAAATACATAGGAGGCCGTAAAACTGGTATACTAGCTTCAATTTTGATTGCCTTTGCTCCAGGGCAATTTTTGGCCCGTTCAATGATCGGTTTAACAGACCACCACGTGGCTGAAACTTTGTTCAGCACCTTTTTCATGATGTTTTTCATGTTGGCATTGATCTCGGCAAAGAGAAAAAATCTGACTTTTGAGAATGTGTTTAATAAAGAGTTTAAGGTCATGAGAGAGCCTTTGATATACTCTATTATAGCTGGTATTATGTATTCTGCCTACCAACTTTCATGGCCAGGAGCTTCTCTCTTCGCATTCATTACTCTAATGTATGCTGTATTCCAGTATATTCTTAACAATTTGCATAAAAAGTCAAGCGATTATCTTGGAATTGTAGGAATAACCAGTTTTTTCATTAGTACACTGCTCATATTACCTTCTGTCCACCCTGAACTCGGACTTGCTAATGTTTATGACTATTCATGGTTCACTGTCATTGTAGCTCTGGTAGTGATGATTTGTTTTGCAGCCATGAGTTATGTTGAAAAAGCTTTCAGAAAAAGAGGTTTTGATTCTCGTTACTACCCTCTGTCAATATTTGGAATTAGTGGCTTCGGATTGATTGCATTAAGCATCGTTGCCCCATCACTTTATTCTACTGTTATTGGCGCTCCAAACATGTTTTTTG
>JAUPKV010000584.1 GCA_030837265.1 Methanobacteriota archaeon | reverse complement strand
CGTGTCAGAGGCGGAGAAATACATGATAATGTTGCCCATCAGTGTGCAAGTGCTGCTGACAGATTGGACAGTTGTCAGGATATTGTAATTTATAATGAGGAAATTTCACCGTATTCCAGTAAAACTACATATGTTAAGGATTCAAAAGGTTATGCGGTGTCAGATGCAGGTATACAGCTATATAACGAAGCTTCATCACCAAACACTTCGAACATAACTGTTCGAGACTGTGATATTATGTCTGGAGTGAACGGTATTTTCTTAGTCAGTTTAAACGACAAATCAAATGTGAGATTATATAATAACGTTATACATGACAGCGGCTATGAAAACGAAGGAGTTAACCGAAACGGAGGTATTGGAATCACAAATTGCGGTAACGGGATAATAATTCGGAATAATGACATAATCGGTTCGTATGTTGCCGGAATAAATGTTGATAGCAAAGTTTCGGGAACTCTCACCGTCAGAGTAACGGATAATAATATTATGAACGGGAAGACTGGTTATGCAGTGAAAAACAACGCCATTTCTAAGATTAAGTTAATTTTAACTCATAACTATATAACTGGAAATCCGGCTAGCTTCTTTCCGTCATCACTTATTAATACGAATCAAGCGACTAAATCAAACTCATGACATATAAAATCGGGGATAGATGAATAAGTATAAACCGTTTGATGGCTATATTCCTGCTAAAAACCATAGTTGATCTGAATTAATATTCAGGGGGACTACTCATAAAAATAGCAATTACAGGAAAAGGCGGCGTTGGAAAAACAACTCTCTCAGGCACTCTAGCCAGACTGCTTGCAAGGGACGGGTACGAAGTCCTTGCAATAGATGCAGATCCTGATATGAACCTTGCATCTTCTCTTGGGATAGATAATCCCCCAAAGCCCATTACAGACTTCAAAGACCTGATTCAGGAAAGAGCCGGTACAGAAGGCGGTGCTTTCATTTATAATCCCAAAGTGGATGATATTGCAGGTAAATACGGTGCAATAGGGCCTGATGGGGTTAGAATGCTTGTTATGGGCACGGTGGACAAAGGAGGAAGCGGGTGCATGTGTCCGGCTTCTGCTTTCCTGCGAGCTCTGCTGAGGCACCTAATGCTTAAGGAAAAAAGTGCAGTGATCCTGGATATGGAAGCGGGGATCGAACATCTGGGACGCGGTACTACCAGAGGAATGGATTTAATGATCGTGGTAGTGGAACCAGGAGCGAGGTCGCTTGAAACTGCCGAGAGAATCAAAAAGCTGTCTTCGGAAATCGGGATAACACATCTCGCTGCCGTAATCAATAAAGGTGGTTCGGAAATTGTTAATGAAAGGCTTCATGAATTGGGCATCCAGGTGCTTGGAGAAATTCCTTTTGACACTCAGTTAATGCAAGCCGACCTTGAAAAGCGAGCTCCTATAGAAGTAGGCGGCAAAGCTGTGGAGGCTATTGTTAAAATTAAGGAAAAACTTATGGAAATCGTTGAAGAGATCAGGAAGGAAAATGAAAAAAGCAAAAAATAAAAACTTTTAGTTGTTTACTTATTTTAAGTTTTATTATTTTTCTAATAAGTTTTTTTCAGTATACAGGTTTTTTCGAATCTATACGGGTTTTTTCGAATTTAAGTTCAATTGTACCTATTGTCTGGAGCATCCACTAAAGTTCCTTTTTTATATATCAGTTCCAGAAGCTTCAGCTTCTTTTCTCTGAGAAGGAAATCAGTCGGATCGATTTCCAGGGCCCGGTCAAAACAATCCATAGCATCTTTATATCTCCCGAGACTTTCCAGGACATAACCTTTCTGACTCCAGGAAAACAGATCTTCAGGGTTTATGCTCAAAACTTCATCATAACACTCTAATGATTTTTCATAATTTTTTAAATTATTGAAAGCAAAACCTTTGAGGCACTTGAGCCCCAGATTCTGAGGATCAATTCCCAGGGCCTTGTCATAGCAGGTAATGGCTTCTTCTGATCTCCCAATCCTGTCCAGGGCAAAACCTTTCTGAATCCATGCCTCAAGATACAGGGGATCCAGATTTAGAGCTTCATCATACAGCTTGAGTTTCTCTTCATAATTGTCAGTCTCAGTAGCTTTTATAAGAAGCTGCTTGGGGTCACGTGATTCCTCGGTTATTTCTGCCTTCTTCAGCTCCTTTTTCTTAATCGTACTTATTTTTGATGTTTCAGTTTTCTCTGTCATTATGGAATCCTCACCCGAATATTAAGAATAATGAAGAATTTTAATAATTAAATTAAATCAGGTATTGAGCATTTTTCTTTATATGAGATATACTTTTTCTGATTTGATTTCTCCATCATGAATATGATTGATTTCACAAAAGGATGGAGGTACTCAGAAAGGAATGGAGATTAAGAAGAAAAATCTTAATCAGAACTCTTGCCATGTCTGCTAATTTCTGAAATCAACCTTAATTTGACTTCAAGTGCAGGTATGAAACCTGGTTTTAGCTCCAGAGCTCTTTTACAGCTCTGTAGG
This sequence comes from Methanobacteriota archaeon, assembly GCA_030837265.1. The sequence continues at coordinate 7,399 of JAUPKV010000584.1, read as the reverse complement.
GCTTCTTCGTATCTTTGAAGTTCCATAAGGACTAAACTCCTGCCTGCCCAGATTCCTGGCTCTTTTGGGGCAAGCTGAAGAGTTCTGTCATAAGCTTTAAGAGCTTCTTCAAACCTGCATAAGCTGGAGAGGAGGTTGCAGGTGGAAATCTGGGCTTCAAGATAATCAGGCCTGATTTCAAGAGCTCGATTATATGCTTCAAGTGCATCTTCTTTTCGGTCAAGGGTTGAAAGGACTGCAGCTTTTCCGGCCCAGGCTTCAGCATATCTGGGATATCTCAATAAGATTCTCTCATAGTTTTCCAGCGCTTCTTCAAGTCGGCCAAGCCTGGCAAGGACAACACCTTTATTATCCCAGGGTATCTCAAAAGTTGGTTCAAGATCGATTGCCTTGTTGTACGCCTCAAGTGCTTCTTCAAGCCTGCTCATCTCTGCAAGGATAACCCCTCTGTTATACCAGACTCTGTAATCTTCAGGCACAGCTTCCAGAATCTGTGAAGTTAGTTTTAGGGCAGCCTCATACCTCCTTGCCTTGTATAAGAGCACTGATTTTTGAAACAGGGCTGTGGAATCTTCAGGATTCATTTCAAGAATTTCCGTACATTGTTGCAATTCTTTATAGAAAGGGAGAGTCGCATAAAGATCTCTGGCAGCCAGGAATAGAGGAAGTATTTCATAGTTTTTAGTATCTAAAGAAAGTATCCTTGTTTCGGGATTGTATGAGAAGTCGGTCAATTCTTTTGAGTCAAGTTCTTTCGTGTCGGTATTTTCGACCTTGTCACACCATATACCTTTATCTTTGGGTTTTTTCTCTTTTTTCCCTAGTTTCTCTGTTCCCTTAGCTTTCCCTGTGTCTTTCATTACTGTTTTAAGCCTGGAGAAAGCAATCGGAGAAAACGGAGAGTCACTTGATATTGAGAGAACGGAACGTATGTGCTTTCGGAGCTTTTTATTATTACTGCTCCATAGAATGGTTGAAATTCCTTCACTTTCAATGAGGAATTTTTTGATACATAAGTTCAAAGATACCTTACTCTCCGACCCCTCTAGAGCGCTAAAAGCTGAGATAGCTGCTCTTGAGTGGTCTTTTAGCTCATTCAGGTAGCTTTCTATCTTATCGGGAGAAGCCTCCACTCTCAACCCTTCTCTGCCTTCATTTGCGGTCGGGGAGACAGTCGCATGAGGATCGCTTGTCAAGTGAAGGCAAAAATTTTCCCTTTGTAGCAATGACAAGCTTTACAGCAGATCCGGTTGGGACTTTTGCACCAGGACTCGGGTCCTGTCTGAGAATTTCACCAACCATAACTCCGATTGGTAGAACTCCTTTTTGTTCTACCAGTTCTCCTGCCGCAAGCCCTGCATCTTCCAATGCTTTTTTAGCTTTATCAAGGGACTGTCTCACAACATCCGGAACCTCAACGATGCTTGCAGAAGCGGCGTCTTCCTTAATGTGCAGCTCTTGCTCACCTTCACTTTTCCCCAATACCTCTTCGAGCAGGTCGATTGCTCCGCTAATCCGGAGGAGGGTCTCGCCCAAGCTGGTTTTTCTTCCATGTAGCTCGGCAAGTTTCAGCTCGATATCTTCCATTATCTTTTGCCCGGATTCGTATTCTTTCCTGAGCGCAATTAAACGCTGTTCAAGTTGTGCTTCCATCATACTCCGTAAGCCCCTTCTAATTCATTTTCCTGAAAATTTAATAAATCTAATCGAAGTTTTTTTATAATCAAATTATGCTCGTAATTCTTATTATCACTGTTTTCTTATTTATTTATCACTATTTTACTTGTTCTCTTACTTAGTTCGCAATTCATTTTACTCTTTTGCTTTATTTCATTTTAATTTACTTTCTACTTTTTCTATTTATCAGCTTTTTTTATGAATTCACGATTGCGAAGGTTACTGCTCAGGAATTCTATTTATGTATAGTCTACAATATCTGTAAGATAACATCATGAGGAAGATAACATGGATACATCAAGTGCCGACCAGATTAAAGAAATTAACGGATATGGTAAAGAAATAATCGAGTTACTTGGACTAGAAACTTCTCCTGTTGCAGTCACCCTGCTTCCTAAAGGAGCAGAGATCCCGGAGAATATTAAAAGAATAGATCAAGAAATGAGACATTGTCAAATAATGGACCGTGTGCGCAATACCAGGGAAGAATTTTATGCTACTCTCGAAGACCAGACCTGTAAAGGGGGAGCAGCAGCTCTGGGCCTTGGGGCAATGCCTTCGAAACTTGCAAGCGGTGAGTTATACTACGAGAAATTGAAACACTTTAAAAGTCTCGAAGCCTCTAAAAAAACCCTGGCGAGAGTTCCCATGATTGAAGCCGGATCAAAGATTGCCAGTATTTATGCACCCCTTGAGAGTGCCAGCTTCATGCCTGATATTGTTGTTATAATTTGCTTGCCAAAACAGATAATGCTCCTGACTCAGGCTTTCCTTTATAAAGAAGGCGGCCGGCTTGAAGCCGAGTTTGCAGGCAAACAGAGCCTATGTTCCGATGCTGTTGCCCAACCCTACCTTACAGGCAAGATAGGGATAACAGTAGGTTGTACCGGCACCAGGACTTACACGGGAATGAAGGAATCGGAGTTGACTATTGGTATTCCTGCAGGCCTGATCAAAGACCTTGTTGAAGGGTTAAGGGCAATTGTCAAAAAAGTTCCCGCAGCGTAAATAAACAATCCCAATTAAGAATAAAACTTTGGCTTCTTTAAGAACTCAAAGTTTCTTTTATTCTTTAATCAGTGTAACTTTTTGATCCTTAACATAATCTCTTTTTTAAATTATTTATTTATGAAAAAATTCCATCGCTTAAACCTCTAATTATTTACCTAATAGGCTGTTTATGATATAATTAATGAAAGAGAATTTTCCAAGTTAAATGAATTTTATAATTTTCTAAATATTCTAAATAAATACAAGATATACTCACAATTTAAAAATATTATCTATTTTTGTTCTGCTTCTATTAGTAGAAAAGGATACATATCTGAAAAATCAATTATGTATTCACCGTTAACAGAATGATTATTTGATAAAATTTGGGCAAATTTTTATATTGGTTAAGAAAAACAGAAGCTAAAACCTGCGAAATAATTTTTATTTTATCGAATTAGGAATTAATCAAATTTTAAGAAATTAAGACGAGGTAAGAATTTGACAATTAGTAGAGTAATCATGGATGAGTCTCCAACAATAAATAGGATTGATATGAAAACTTTTACTGAAACTGTACAAAAAGCTAGAGATGATCCTTTAAAAAGTAAAAAAGTAATTGAATTTGAAGGTGATTGGGATATCGGCAAGAACGGACCTCAATTTTCTGCAAAGATAAACACCGAAAATGGTGGGGAGTTCCTTATTCAATCGGACGAGCCTGTGGCTTTAGGAGGTAATGGAAACGCTCCAAACCCAGTACAGTATGGTCTTTACGGGATAGCGGCGTGCTACGCAGCGGCTTTCGTAAAGTGGATTTCAATGGAAGGAGTAGTAATTAACAAATTTAAAGTGAAAGTCAAAGCCGATATGGATATATCTGCAAGCCTTGGAATTATGCAGAAACGTCCAGTTCCTTTTTATGAACATATAAAATTCGAAATCATCGTCGATTCGGATCTGAGTATGGAAGAAATTGAAAGAATAAATGAGATTACTAAGCAACGATGTGCGTGTTATTACTGTCTGACTACGGCGATTATTCCCGAAATTGTGCTAAAGAAGATAGACACGTAAATAAAACGAAGCTTGAAATTCTTATGAATTTGGTCTGAATCTTAAAAACGGTTATTTTTTCCTGACTCGAATTAAAATTGATTTAGGGGATTTTAGAATATGTAGACCGACTTATTTTCTGCGTTTTATATCGAAAGTCCGATTTTATAAGAAGTAGAGGATCACCGGCAGTAAGATAACACCCATAGCATGTGACTTTCTTACATTCATGAAAGACGCCAGCATGCCTATAGGGGTCGAGATAATAAAGATAAAAAGCCCGAAAAATCCTGTGAAGAGAACGACTATTACTGTAAGTCCGACTAGCACACCTGCGCACAGTTTGGCGTAATCTAGTTTCTTGAGAAAATGGTGAGCATGATTTCCGATCCAGACCGTGGAAAAATATGAGAACAAAGCTGTCAGGATCATAGCGGCAAAGAAAAGCAGGAGTATCGGCAAATCAAGAGAATCGGCACCTAAAATCTCTTTGACAGCAACCATTGCCCCACTTCTGGTCCTGCCAATGGCTGCAAACGCTACCAGCCCGAAAATGGCATTTGAAGTGTTTACCCCAGACATGGAAACCAGGAATTCTTTTGAACTTGCAAGAGTTTCAGGGTTGTGGGCAGATGGGTCAGAATAAAGAAAAGTCCTGTGAAGCGCTGGTTCGGGGTCAGAATTCTTTTTTTTAAGAGACAATTTGTCGAAATCAGCTTTCATAAGAAGGCCTGCCAGAAGGGCTGCAATCGCAGAGGAAAGTCCAGGCAGCCATGCCACAAGAGAGCCTGCGGCACTGCCTGTAAGAATCCCTCTCAGTATTCTTTTTTGAGAAAGCTTAAGTGCAGAAACGGATTCTTCTGGAATGTTCGAACTTGTAAAAAGGCTTATAATTAATTGGGAAGCCCCAAAAAGCCCGCTTAAAAGTGGCAGAAGAGCCGAAGGTTCTCCAAGATTTATGATAGGAATCATTAAAGACTCCCTGGAAAAAGCAAAGAGCCCAAGAAATCCGGAAATCAGAAATAAGGACAGGGCGTAGAATTTGAATTTGTATTTTGAAAGCAAACCCTGTTCCTGTGATTGATCACCCTTCTCACTCGCAAGCATTAAGAGTACGATTGAAATCAAAATTATTGCCATATGCTCTTCGAGATAAGGGTAAGCGGTTTGAAAAAAAAGGGCTAATGGAACCACAAAAAGTAAAGAAACAACAACAGAGCCTGCACTTCCGAGAGCTGATAGTCGTACAGCCTCTGCTCCTGCCCCGTCTAGCAGAAGCCGGTGTCCGGGCAGGACCGCAAGGGCTGTGTCCCCGTCAGGTGCTCCTAAGAACACTGATGGAATTATGTCGTGAAACGTCTGTGCTACCGAATTTGAAATAATAATCACGGCTATGTAAAACGGAGACAGCCCTTTTTCAGCCAGAATTGGGGCAAGAGCAACCAGAAGCAGTGCAAAATTGTTGTTGTGTATTCCGGGCAGAAGTCCTGAGATTATTCCAAGCAGGTAACCTCCAAAAACTGAAAATAAAAGTAAAAGGAAAGAGATGTCTTCCACTTAGCAACCTCATGAACTTATTCATATTTGGAAAGTAAATCAAAGATTATAAATATTACTATTTAAAGATATTTTAAAACTTTAGCACAAACACTCGGAAAAAAGAAAAGAGATTTTCGGACTAAAACATTAAAAGATTCTTCCTGGACCACCTTCGTTGACAGCTCTTACTCTTCTAATCAGGGCAGGATGAGTCGAAAACAAATTGGTTGTCCAGATCCAGAAACCCTCACTAGCTCTTGCAGTTTTCAGATATTCTTCATAATTCACATTCTTATAAAGGTGTTCGCCTGCGGAAAGGACGATAAGCCCTCTTTTACCTGAGGGAGCAACGTTTATTGCAATCCTGTCTGACGTATATTCCCTTGCCCGGCTAAGAGCAGTCCACAAAATATCCTTGAGCACTGGCACAAAGGCAATAGGAAAGATGGAAAGGTTATAAAGCAGGGAAACGTGCCCGGCTTTTATATGCCCCAGTTCATGGGCAACAATAAACTCCAGAGAAGCCAGATCTCCTTCCTTATATGCCACTTCTACAACATTTGCATAAAAAACTACATAGTTTCTTCTAAAGTAAAGACGAGTAGCAAAAGCATTTATTTCTCCTCCTTCCTGTATCATAAAAGCCTCCGGGACCTCTTCAAGTTTCAACTCATGTGAAAGGCGTATTATAATCTCGTAGAGTTCGGGAAATTGTTTATCTGAAAGCTTTACTGCGTTTGCCAGCATCGCCCCATACGTTTGTCCGGAAACAAATGATAGAAAAATAATCGCCGCAGGAACTATCAAAATATACTGTACCCCAATATCTTCAGGATAAAGGATTGGAGCCAACATTAATGCAATATAAATGAAAATACTGATGAGAAGGCATACAATAAAAAGAGGTATTTCAGCCGGGTGTCTTAGCAGCTTTATGTCTTTATTTAGCAAGTTATATCTTCCTCCGTATAATTAAATTTTGGAATAATATAGAAAGTGATCTTTTTGAGCAGGCATAATACTCTATTATAAAAAGGAATGAGTGCCAGAAATAGAGCAAGAACCTTAATATTAAAATTTTAAAGTATGAATGATTAACTTTTGATTTGTTAGCTGTGTAATCATAGACTTTCATACACTTTAATATTTTACATAAAGATACATTAGACTTTCGACAATAAACCTTTTATTCTATTCCTTAAAGTTTTCAGGAGTTAGAATATTTTCAATGGTTTTCGAAATCCTTCGTGTGACATAGAAGACTGGCTCTATGCCTTTATCTTTTTAAAAATCTAAAAAAGTTACAAAGAAAAATCTAAGAACAGTTCAAAGCTTAAGCTCCTTAGCCATCTCCTGGAAAACCTTCCCTTTGTTAGTGGTAACAAAAAGCCCATTTTCTTTCCGGATGAGACCTTTTTCGTTCAATAGTTCTAGATATTTTTGGGCAATATTGAAGTTTAGATTCACTTCGGATATAATATGTGTTTTCGTTGCCCCATTCATTGTCGTTTTCAAAATATCTGCAGCAATATCATTCGTGCTTCTTCTCATAAGAATTACTCCCACAGGTATCAAGATATCCCTAAAAGAGCCTCATACCTTATCCAACCAAAATCTCGATAAAAGGTTCTGTTTAATACTGATCATATTTAATACTTGATCAGTTATGACAATCAAATAATGAGACAATCTGTAGAAATAAACATTTTCTTCATATATTTATTTGCTAAGATATGCCCTGTTTAAACGAATATTATGATGTCCCATCTTCAGTGATTGACAAAATAAAAGTAATGAGAAATGAAGGAAAATCCTCAGATGAAATCGAGGCAGAGGTTTCAAGGAAAACCAGGATGAATCCTGAAATGGTCGCTTATATCCTATTAAAAGAAATTGCTGCATGAACTCGCGAGGGTAATTAAATTGTTATCAGCTTCTTAATCTACGTCTCAGATAAAATAGGTTCTGAAATATTTTAGGATAATAACAGATAAATTCGTTTAAACAGGGCATATCTTAGTAAATAAATATATAAAGAAAATGTTTATTTCTACAGATTGTCTCATTATCTGATTTTCATAACTGATCAAGTATTAAATATGATCAGTATTAAACAGAACCTTTTATCGAGATTTTG
>JAUPKV010000583.1 GCA_030837265.1 Methanobacteriota archaeon | reverse complement strand
TTACCTGCATATTTTGCCAGGATACCTTCAGGTGCGTATCCATGGAAGATACCTCCTAGAGTGACTCCAATAATCACATAGATCCAGACTTTTCCCACGATATCTTTTACACTGTCATAGGCAATAGCAGCCCGATCTTTTATATTTAGGTCTTCAGGCTTCTTTATCTGATCGCCCACTTTAATTTTGTAAACGAAATCAGCTACGTATTTTTCCATTTTCAGGAGACCTATAATATACCCACCCAAAACGCCAAGCAAAATGCCTGATACCACATAATACAAAGTTGCTTTAAGGCCAATTGTTGCCCATAGAGCAGCAACCGCGGCTTCGTTTACCAGAGGGGAAGTAATAAGGAAGGAGAAAGTCACTCCTAGAGGAACTCCAGCTTCCACTAGCCCTATGAAGATTGGAACGGACGAACACGAACAAAAAGGGGTGATCACTCCTATCAGGGAGGCTAATAGATGGTAATGGAGTCCTTTTTTCCCTCCTAGCATTTGCCTGGTTTTTTCGGGGGTTATGTAGCTTCTAATATATGAGATGACAAAGATCATAAAGGCTAACAGGACGAAGATTTTCATCACATCGTAAATGATGAAGTTGACACTTGCTCCAAGATGCGTGTCAGATCCGATACCAAGAATCTCATATGTCAGTTTGTCAGCAATCCATTGAAGGGGATAGAATATATCGACCATTTTTGGATCCTTCTTTTAGAAATTTGTTATTTTTAACAATGTATACTTTTCATTCTCAATCATATCAATATACATTGATATTACTTGTTACTATAAAAAGTTGTCCGTAAAGCTTGAAATAATCTATTAAGTAAGATTAGTTTTTTTATATATCAAAAAATTTTATGAGATATTTGCTGAAAAATAAATTCTCTAATTCAATAAATAGATGATAAAATTTTAAAATTGAATTCCAGAATATCAATTCTGAAAAGACTGCTAAAGTACTCCAATGTTGATTTCTGAAAGAAAAAGTAAAAAAAGAAAAAAAGTGTCATCTCTGAAGGGAAAACGGTTGCTGCCTATAACTTTTGAAAAACTATTCATTAATGACTTCCAAAATCTTGCGAATTTTTCCATTTTCTATAGAATAGAGTCTCTTCTTTCCTTCTTTTCTTACTTTAATAATTCCCCAATCTTGCAACTTTGCCAAGTGCATTGAGGTATTTGACTGAGTTTTACCAATTATTTCCGGAATCTCACAGGCGCATATTTCACCTATGTTTCCGTGTTTTCTTTCTTTGGATTCGCATTCTGCTTCAAGAAGAGCCTTGATAATCCTATACCTTGTATCCTCACTTAAAGCCTTGAAAAGCTGCATATTTTTTTCATCAATCATATCAATAATCATTGAATCTCCATTGATTTAAGAAGCATATATACTTTTCTAAAGTTGAAATTGGAAATCCTTCTTATTACAATAGGAAGGTTGAATATTAGTTAGCTGAATAACAGATTCACTTTTAAAAATCGTTCGGAAAAACTTCATTATATTTTAGAATTAATTCTTTCTTTCAGTAATGCTTACACATCATATCGATATATCCAAATACAAACATATTATGATATGTTATTAAATGAGGTATCAAAATGAGCCTAAAATGTGCAATCTGTGGGAAAGAAGAATATACTTTGCTCAAAGCAAATCATAAAGAATTAGGAACTATAAAACTCTGCACAGGATGTTGGTCTAAGGAACAGAGTAAAAATAAGCTGCTTTCTCTTGAAGGTGGAAGCTGCTGTTGCAGGTAATGAGAAAAACTAACGGAGATAAGGTGTGGATCAGAAAAAGAACGAAGTAGAAATAGAAAGATTGAAGCACTCTATATTAGACAAAGATAAACTTGAGTTGAGGACTCAAAAGCTCAATTTACTGGCGGACGGATTTAATGAAAAGGCTTTGTCTTCAGAAGCTAAAATATTTAAGGCACTCTCGGATATCAACCGTCTCAAAATTGTACAATTACTAAAGGAAGGAGAACTTTGTGTTTGTGAATTAACCTTTGCTCTTTCCAATTCTCAATCTACTGTTTCTCATCATCTTTCTGTGCTTAAAAATGCCGGATTAATTAAAGAAAGAAAAGAAGGAAAATGGTCATATTTTCGTCTCTCGGACGGGGCAATTATCGAGTTGCTTAAACAAGTAAAACTCCTTGTTGATAAATGAAGTCTAACAGGATCCTCCTTTGAAGAATGGGTATAAGAACGGTCTTGAGCCTTTTAAAAGTGCGTTCGTCTTCAAAAAATATGGACAACAGAAATAATTAGAAAAATCTAGGAGTTAAGTAGCGGTAGCTGTAGTGATTATAAACTTCCAAAAATATTTACAACTTGATTTGAAGACTTTAGAGTTAAATGTCACATCCTTCTTATTGCATTTCGAGACAAGAAAATAAGGTTTCAAATAGGCAGATAATTTGACGATAAATAATTTTAAAGGAAGATCAAGATGTTCTTAGATAATTTAGTTGTGGCAGTCAAATATTTTGTTGAAATTGCCGTAGAGTTTACTATTTTATTTATTGGGAAAACTTTTCAATGGTCACTTTGAACAAAGAAAAGATGCCAGATTAAAAGGTCAAAACAGGAAAAGCATGAGGTAACAGTTACCCCAAAATTTT
>JAUPKV010000582.1 GCA_030837265.1 Methanobacteriota archaeon | reverse complement strand
TGTTCTAAATTATTCAGGTAGCATTAATGGTGTTTTCTGTTAAATTTATTTCTTTTTACTGTAATTAATGGTATATTTCAGTGGAATATACATCAATCCTTTTACTTTTTGAGCAGACATTCATAATTCATATAGATACTTTTAACTTTACAGCCTGCTTTCGGCAGGTCGACATAAAAATCCATTCAATTATTCTGTTGATATCGTTTTTTTCAGAACTTTTGAAATTCAATTTGAATCAAAAATTACTAAATGTTAACTATAACATCATTAATATATATTTATGATAAATGAGATAAATGTCAAATCGTGTGGTCTATAGTCTGTATGATATTGGTTTTTAAGTGAACCTACAAAAAATAACAATTAAGGATATTTAGATGTTAGAATGTGCTTGCTGCCGAATGTAAGTTACAGTCAACTTTTACTCTTATATTATTCATTTTTTCAATCCATTATGACAGATTATTGGATGTAAATAGTCCGATCCCTCCATAAAAACAGCATATTAAAGCTCAGTCTCATTCCTCAATAGTGATCTATTTTAGAAAAATTAGTCAAAAAAAGAGTATTTTATACTATGACACATTAATATTACTAATTTTTTTTGAAGAATTATACAGTCACCTTCCACAGGGATGTTTTTCATGCCAGAGCATCAGCAAACGCACCAATCCACAGAATCAAAGTCCACTTCTCAAAAGCAAGCAATTCCCAGAATCCCGACTCCTGTTTCACATCCAATGGCTATCATCCAGCGTGCCAGAATTAATCCTAAATCTCTCACTCATGCTGATGTTATGCAGCTTCAGCGTACTATTGGAAATAGGGCCGTTGTCAGGCTGTTATCAGAAATCGGGGCGATTCCTTCAAAAGCTAAACAGGCACCGCCTGTCCAACGTCAAGAACTGGTCCAACGCCAGGAAATACCTGAGGAAGAAGAACCATTGCAGGGCAAGTTTGAAAGTGGGCATGAGAAAGAAACATGCCCTGCATGTATGCAAAGGCAAGAAATTCCTGAAGAGGAAGAACCTCTTCAAGGCAAATTTGAAAACAAGCCTGAAATCTGTCCTTCGTGTTTCGCAGCTCCTATTGTGCAGAGGCAGGAGATACCAGAAGAAGAGGAACCTCTTCAAGGTAAATTTGAAACTGTCCAGCGGCAGGAAATCCCAGAGGAAGAAGAACCACTTCAGACAAAGAGTGAGAATAATACAGGAATGCCTGATAACCTCAAGGCTGGCGTGGAGAATTTGTCTGGAATTGATATGAGTGATGTGAGGGTGCATTACAACTCGTCAAACCCTGCTGAAGTGGGGGCGTTGGCATATACTCAGGGAACAAATATTCATGTAGCTCCAGGGCAGGAGAAGCATTTGCCTCACGAGGCGTGGCATGTGGTGCAACAGGCACAGGGGAGAGTTAAACCAACGATTCAGTTAAAGGATGGGGTACAGGTCAATGATGACGAGGGACTGGAGAATGAAGCGGATGTGGTAGGGAAAAAAGCAATGCAATTAAAAGTGTTTGATGCAAGAGTTAATCCATTTGCTCATGAATTAAAACAATTAAAAATTTCAACTTTGGTTTCCCAAACCGTTATTCAAAGAGTTACCACCCCAGATCTTGCCAATAGTCTATTAAATATCAACTATATTAATGGTGTTGGTCTTCCTGGCCTCGTCAATACAATGACTGATCTTCATGGTAGGTATCATGCTAAACTTGCCAATTATCAAATGATTAATGGTCCAGTAGATCCTCCTGCTGGCCACGAATTAGATACTGCAGCTGGTGGGTTATATCGATTTACAGAAAGGATGATAGAGCAGATTGATGGTGGATGGGCAGAAGTAGGAGAAGCTGATCGTCTGGCTACCAAGCCTAACTTGACTCCTGCCCTTGGGATTCCAGGACAAGCTCCTGATATCTCTTACCAAAAACTTGGTGGATCTACAGGAATAGAAGCAAAGGCGATTAATAGTGATAATGTTGGCACAGTAAATACCCGAATACTGGAGGCAGATGGACAGCTGGGGCAATATGTGCTTGCCAGAAGAAAAATCCATATTTGGATCGCTCATCCAAATAACCATTGGCCAGGAGTAATAGGATGGGTTGCACGGAATAGTGACCTACTTTTACAAACGGATATAGCGACACAACTCAATGGGATGGCAATCGTCCATGCGCAAAAAATAACGATACTTGATATTAATGTCAACTATGACATGGGTTCTAAAGAAGTTGTGGCAGAGCGCATACCTGGCGTCGTCGGGTGGAATGTAAATGTATTGTGAGTTCTAAAGGTGGCCTAGAACTAGACCAAAGCCTCGAGATTACCGCCCAGAAAAAATAGGTTGTGAATAAGTTTGGTTATCGAACTCGTTCTTAAGTTGATCCCAAGGACGATTTAATTTTTAAATTCTGAATTTTTCAGGTTTGTTTTAAAATTAAAAACTTAATTAGCCATTCAAAATACTAGTGTCTAGAAAACTTAGTTCTGAATCTTTATAATTAAGAAAGGGACAACGGATGAGGCATTGTCCATGTACTAATGCCCAATAATTAAATTTCCATGACGCTAGATCCTCGGAAGATATTATGAGTTCTGAAATAAACTTTTTTTATCAAAGATCAAGTTCATCAAAAGAATATCACTTTCAAACGGTAGAAAAATCAGTGATCCCCTACAAGATCAAAGATTATCATCTTCAAGGTAACCAAACCCTATCAGGATGCTGAAAATGAGTTCTAAAACCTGCGTGGATTTCTCTGAATATGCAAAAAGCTAGGGCTATAGGAATGATTCGGAATTTAACGGAAACAGACGGGCTTCCGTTATAACCAGAGAATTCTACAAAGACAGCTCCAGGCACCTTCAGGAAGAACTGACCCGGATAGGTGCACTTATCCGACTTTTCCTTGAAAAAACTAAGTCTGAAATTGGCAAGCGAAGCCCGGACCTTGGCAGTCTGTTCATTTCTGAAGCTGAAGCAAATTCGATTAAATAGTCTATATGCTGTAGCTCTGAAGCTTGTGAAGCTCAGGACTTGAAATCTGAAGAATTGAAGTCTGGGAAAGTACAATTAACAGAAAAAAAGCCTGTGACTGAGGCGTTCAAAGGCACTATCCATAGCTTCTTCATAGTATACGAGTATCAAGACATGTAATAGATAAATAATAGCATTATATCTCTTATTTCGGCTTTCCGGGGCTTTAGCCTATTCCTTCAATTCCCATATCAGGCATGCTTCAAAGCCTCCATAGGACTCATTTTCGAAGCCCTGTACGCAGGATAAAGCCCTGAAAGAGCCCCTATCAGCAGGGCGAAAAGCATTGCAATTATGAGGAGCCTGGGAGTTATCAGGAAAAGGACAATCCTTGTAGTCGCAAGCCAGGCATTCATGATCTGAACTGCCCCTACGCCAACAATAATCCCAAGGATCCCACCTAAGAGGCCCATAAGTGAAGCTTCCCCGAGCGTCAGGAGCAGGATATCCTGCGTTTCTGCGCCTATTGCTTTCAAAATTCCGAATTCCCTTGTCCTTTCGGCAACTGACATCAGCATCGTATTCATTACACAGAGCCCGCCTATAATTGCTGCAAGGAGCCCTGAGCTTATCGTTATTACGCTGAAAATCATGAAGGATTGTCTTGCTTGAACACCAAGTTCTCCAGGGGAAAGGGTGCTTGTGCCTTTTACGCTTAACTCGATACGTTTGGAAAGTATCTCTGCGTCCACTCTCTCGTCAGGCACGGCAAAAATATAGGAGACCGAGTTTCCAACGCTGTAAAGGTCCTGGGCAGTTTCAAGAGGAATAATTACTGCGTTGTCAAAAATAGAACCTGTATAATCAAGAATTCCGACAACAGTAAAATATTTGTCGTGAATCTCAAACTTGCTGCCAATTTCGAGGTTGTACTCTCTTTTAATGTTATTTCCGACCACCACACTGTAAGAGTCCCCAGGGTTGAGAAAGCGGCCTGCTTTCAGCTCCACGGGGTAAAGGGCGACACTGGATTTCTCAGGAGGAACTCCAAGGATCTGTTTTCCTGTCATTCCCAGTTTATCCTCATCAAAAGTGGTCATCAAAAGCCCGTAGGCATCTTTTACGCCGGCTACCCGCAGGACATCACTCACTTTGTCATCCGTAAGCCCCCCTCCGAAAACTCCGCTCTCTGCAAAAACCCTTATTTTGTCGCTGGTCACACTCATGGAACGCTCAAAGGTCTGATGGAAATTTTCAGACATGGCACCCATAACTATGACTGCAAAAATCCCGAGGGCTATTCCGCAGATTGTCAGTACGCTTCGGATTTTCCTGTTCGTTATATTTCGGATAATCAGGTCAAACATAATGATTCCGCAGACGGATGGATCTCATTCTAGCTAATTCCTAACAATTACTTTGCCTGCTCTTTTTTTCTTCTTCTTTCTAGCAGGATTACAAAGCACAGGAAAATTCCAATTGCTGCTTGAGAACTAAAAGCAGGAGACTCTTCAGAAGGGTTCACTTCAGCTACGGGTTCAAAAACCCGCAGAACCGTTTCATGACTGTCAAGGATTTCACCGTCCAGGTTTACCGCGTATATTTTTACATTGTAGTCTCCCCTGGGGACCCCCTGCCATATGATTCCTACTGTATCTTCTTTTCCTGCGGTAAGGATATCTGCCGTTTCTTCAAAAACCTGTGTCTCTCCGCCTTCAGGAGTCAGAACAACCCTGATAATCCCGTTAAAAGGAACCTGGGATTTTCCGACGACTGTAACGCTTGCTCCGTATTCGTCCACATCGATGTCATAATCAAGGATTTCTACCTTTTCTTCCGCCCTGAACTCCGATATATAAGCTGTAGTAAGCTCAGGAGAATGGGAATGCACTTTCAGAAGAGCTGTGTAATTTTTGTCTTTTTCGAGAAGGAAAGACCAGTTCATTGCTTTATAATAGGCATCAGTTACAGGGACATTTTCCAGGCTTTCGGTGTATATGACATCCGTGCCGGAAAGAAGTTTAAGTTCCAGGTTTGCCATGCCGGGCTCAGGTACCTGAACGTATCCGAAATTTACGGAACTTGTAAGGGATATCAGAACTGAAGCTTTTTCAGAATCTGCAGAAAAATCCACAACTTTCAGGTTTGAAAGATGTGCGTTTCGGTAAGAAAAAGAGGTTTTCTCGGTTTCGAGAGTTTTACTTCCTTCCTTTACAAAAAGTTCTGCTGTATAGGAATCCCTATCTTTTGCAAAATCTTCCGTAAGCCCCCAGAAAATTACTTTTTTAATCTCCTGGCCTGCCTTTACTGAGTCGAGATGGAAGGTTTCTGTTTTAAGGGTTTCTTCTCCTGAACTCAGGGTAAAAACAAAGGATACATTTTCATAGGGTTCTTCAAACCTGACCGTTGCATCACTCAGGTCGTGGTCTGAGAAAAAATCAATAATAATTGCGTCCTGTTCCTCGTCAGCTGTCCCGCCTACTGCTCCATAAATAGGATTTATCTGGGCGCAGAGAAAAATCAGGAATAAAGTTAGATAAAATAAACGAAAAGCAAACTCTCTCAGTCCTGAACAGTTCATTTTTTCTGGCAGGCTCAAGCCTGGTTCCTCCTTCTTTCCAAAAACTGCAGAGAACCAGATCCAGCAGCCTAATCAGGCTCTCTGCAGTATGAATGTATGTAGGAACCTCTATGTTTAACCTTTTGATTTCTTCTTTTTTGGTTTTCAATATGCCCGAAAAG
>JAUPKV010000581.1 GCA_030837265.1 Methanobacteriota archaeon | reverse complement strand
CTGCCATGGGTCCGACGGAGGAGGAGCTAAAGAAGATTGTGATGGCCATTAACCCCGGAATGAGCACCTCTGACGGTAAATTCCTCCCCACGGCAAAAGAGATGAAGAGGAAGAATGGGAACATGAGCCCAAACATGATTGTTCCAGGCCTCAAGTAGTAAATACGCGCATCTTTCTTAGTTATTGCCCATGCTCGCCTCAGCTCCCTCCAGACTCTTGGAAGTTTCTCGTTGTAGGTCATGGTTCCCATACCTTCCCTTCCTGCCGATTTATGATGGCGAGAAACGCATCTTCAAGGCTTGGTCCAAGAGTATTAATGGATATGATTTTTAATGCATGCACTTTTGCATATTCAAATAATGATGTGGCAACGAGAGAAGGATCATCTGTATAGAGTCTAAATTTATCTCCTTCTTTTCTTACCGAACTCACCGCCGGAAGTGAAGCTAAGTCGGAGATCAGCATAGGGGTTATAGTATCGAATGAAAACTCAACTGACTGAGTTGCCTGTATGGTTCTCTTCAGCTTTTCAGGTGCGTCTACTACGGCTAATTTACCTTTCACGATGATGCCAACACGGTCGCAGAGTGTATTTGCTTCCTCCAATGTGTGAGTGGTCAAAAAGAGAGTTGTGCCATCCCTGTTCAAATCGGAAAGGATCTCTTTCAGCTTTATTGAGCTCTGTACATCGAGGCCTGAAGTAGGTTCGTCGAGGAATAAAATATCTGGAGAATGAATTATAGCCATGCTCAGGGTGAGCTTTCGCCGCATCCCTTTTGAGAACCCTTTCACCTTCTTATTTTTAAACTCGGTAAGCTCAAAAACATCGAGAAGCTCAAGGGCACGTCTGCTCCGAGCAGATTTTGGCATGCCATACAATTCCCCCGCAAACATCAAATTATCCCATGCCGTCAGATCTTCATAAATATTCGAGACCTCAGGTACGACCCCAAAATGTTCCTTGGCATGGAATGGGTCCCGAGAAATATTATATCCCATAATAGATGCGGTTCCTTCGGAGGGTTCTGAAAGCCCGGTCAGCATTTGTATTGTCGTTGTTTTTCCAGCACCGTTTGGGCCAAGAAATCCGAAGAACTCACCCTTTTCTACCTCAAAGGTGATATGATCCACCGCACAAAATCTACCGTAATATTTGGTTAGGTCTTTGACTTCAATCGCTTTCAAGCTGCTCCTATGATCATATCCTCATTAATGAGGCTGCTGAATGCAGATAATGTTCATTCTTTCTGTCCATTTGATCCCACGAATATCATTGCTTTCCACATAGATCATATGTCCAGCTTTTACATGGTAGAGCTCCGCTCCTGCAGTTATGATACCTTCACCTTCGAGAACGTGAAAAAAATAATATGGTTCTGGGTGACAATGGATTTCTTGGTTCTTCTCCAAAAATATGAGAACTGCTTCGAATCCTGCTGTCTTAATGAATCCTTTTTAATATGATGTAGATGAGAAAATTCTAATAATTCAGTAAGATATAGATGTTTCATTGTACTTCAATCCTCGTTGAGCTTTTCCTATTCTTCCTCGACATCTTCTAGTTTGCTCTCTAGTGATTCATATATTCTTTCCAACAAATCCATACTTTCCTCCTTGTTCAGGAGTCGTAGATCTTGTATGCAGGATCATCTCTCTGATCATTTCCGGAAAAGACTGGCACACCATCATATTCTCTTTCATCCGAGTTTAAAGCCCCCGAAAAAGTAGTAACCACAAGATAGAAAGGTTAGCTTTCCGCTGGCATTTGGGAAGGTATAACCCAATCGGAATGACTTTTTTAAGTATAAATGTGCACGTCGGAAATCTTAGTTAACTCAGCAGACCTATTTAGATTTCCACTAAATTTCTCTGGCAGTGCATTGCTCCCCTCTTTTTCTTCGAATGACATGATATACGAATGGTTTTCATTTACCCCAGATAACCATTGAAATCTATATACCTCGTTCTGTGAAACCGCTTCAGAAATTCCACCGGTATACGGAGAACTGAAGCACGTGAAGAACCCCAGCGTCCAGAGAAGGCAGAGAACCAGAACCGCTGAACCAAGGCCGAGGATAGATCCTTTTCTGAGAAAAATAATATAGAGAGAGTACCCCAGCAGAGGGATCTGGGCAAAAATAATGAAACTTAAGTTTGTAAACCTATCCAGAGGATAAGGAATAAAGGGATTTAAAAGGAAGACCAGCTCCATAAAAAAGGTGGAGATATACAGGATCAAAAAGCGGGGATACCTGTGGATTAAATGCTGACAAAACCTTTTACGATTCTGCCAGACGATGATGGAATTAATTATGATAAAAATAAACGGAATGTAGTACTTGCCGTAATAGAGATTGAAAAGGTGCACGAACTTTAAAATGCCGCCATCTGTCTCAAGTAGCCGGAAAAGGCCTGCAGCCATTAATATCTCAGTGCTAATGGAAAGAGTTGAGAGGAAGACATCGACAAGATTAGGCGCATATTTTGAACAGAGCAGGAAACCTCCGGAGGTCAATGATAGAAAGACAAATAGAGAAGCTTTTCTTCCTGTAAAATGTGAGGAACTCAGGGAAAGGAAATTAAGACTCAGGATTTTATGGAGAAACCCAGGCTTCAATATCGTGCCTGAAACGGCAAAGGACAGGGAAAAACAAATCAGATATGCAATAATAAAAGGGTCAGCTAATAGAAGCAAAGGCATCATAAATAGAAGACACACGGTCATTGCCCTGTTTTTAGTTGCAAACGCATTTCTTAGCACGAAAAGGTAGAGAGGCACAAGGCAAAAGCACAGATAATAGGGAAATGTTGAGACCTGGAAATATCCAAAATAAGGAATAAGCGAGGACAGAAAAGTTACTAATAAAAGTTTTTCCCGGTTCATAAAAGCTCGATAGAACAGGAACATTCCACTAATAAACATAATTGAAAAAAAGACGGGCAAAAAATAAGAAAGGACCCACGGATCCAACCCTGAAACCAAAGCTAGGGGTGAAATAAACAGAGAACCGAAAGGAGAACTGTTGGAGATACTTAAGAGCCAATCATCTCCTGCAAACCCCATGTATGAGAATTCTCCACCTCTGCCTACAGAAACATAGCCAAGCATGTAAGGAATGGTCAGTACCGTAATGTGGACCAAAAACAGAATAAGAACAGCACTCATTTTTCTGTATGCAAGGAGCATAATACTGGCAGAGAAGACACAAAAGAGCAAAGTTAGAAAAAAATGGAAAGGTAACTGCTCATATATGTTAATGTCATATCCCTCAGGTTTGATTCCCCTGAGAACAAATAGATTATAAACCAGTAGCAGCAGATTAATTGAGGTTATAAAAGTTAAGATGCTATTGGTGATTTTAAACAATATACCTCCCCTCTTAATGGTATTTCCCTATGAAAAAATTGGTATCCAATGTATTATCATTTGTCATCGGTTAATATACGATTTACAAGAAATGTATTACTTTTATCGCTTTTTTCTGTAAAACACATAAAGTAAATCATGATGCTTAGATAGTTGAGGTAGTCTT
>JAUPKV010000580.1 GCA_030837265.1 Methanobacteriota archaeon | reverse complement strand
TGCTCATGGGTTCTATCCTGGGAAACAACGATTCATCAAGAGCTCTTTCATAGCTGCGCCGTACCCAGAGCACTGCGTCTCCGTGCTTTGGTATAATCAGCATTCCGTCCTGCATCGTGCCTGTAAAATAATAGAGGTTTATTTTGCTAAATATAACGGCGATTTCCCAATCGGGGTTTGAGATATCCATTCGTATTCTGAAAGCTCTCATGCGGTTTTCGAGTTCAGTTAAAGGTACCTTTTTAATCATACAATCCCTTTGAGAGGCTATCTTAAATTATTCCAGAAATCTTTCTGATGTTGAATCTTGCCAGTCAATATATAGGAATCAATCCCGGATTATCTCCAGTGATGCATTCTCCGCCTTTGGCAGTTACTATAAAGGTGTTTTCGATTCCCACCATCCCGATATTCTCTATTCCTCTCTTAGGTTCCAGGGCTAGTACCATTCCTTCCTGAAGAGGGTCATCAAATCCTTCGGCAATTATGGGAGTTTCGTCAATCTGTAACCCTATGCTATGACCCAGAAACTTGACTTTACGGTTCCCAAAACCCATAAAGTTTTTCAGAAATTCTTCATCAAGATTGTTCATTATATTATTGTATATTTCAGAGGGAATGGATCCGGGTTTTAACATCGCTGCAATTTCATTCTGTATGTCCACGCATTTATTGTGCATATCTACGGCATATTGGGGGAGGGGAGAGCCGAACATGTATGTCGTGGTCTTATCCGTATTATAACCTTCAACTCCGAAGCCTACATCAACGAATACCATATCCCCCTTTCGTAATTTCCTTTCACGGCTCCCTATATCGGGCACTGCAGGATTCATCCCGTAAAACCCTCCGGGCCCGTTAAAATAACATGGATAAATTGAGCTCTCACCAAAACAGATATTTCCGAGCAGCAAATCAGTCTCGAACATGCCAAAACGGCATACTCCGTCATGTCCCTCCTCAACCATCAGAGAAAACAATTCTGTTGCCAGGTCAACCTCACTCATTCCTTCCCGGAGCATTTCAGGTACAATGTCTTCCAGCATATGCTGATGAAGTTTCCCGGCTTTTCTCATCAGCTGCAGCTCATATTCACTTTTTACTGCTCTTACATTACAAATTTGAGCATCAACAGGTTTAACATTCTTAAAAGGGAAGTATTTTTGCAATCTCTGGTACATCGCCAGAGGGACTACTTCGGTCTCCAGATAAACCGTGTTTGGAAGCTCACCTGTACCTTTTGCGGCATCACGGTAACTGCTCATGGGTTCTATCCTGGGGAATAATGATTCGTCAAGAGCTCTTTCGTAGCTGCGCCGTACCCAGAGAACTGCTTCTCCGTGCTTTGGTATAATTAGCATTCCATCCTGCATCGTGCCTGTAAAATAATAGAGGTTTATTTTGCTAAATATAACGGCGATCTCCCAATCGGGATTTGAGATGTCCATTCTTGTTCTGAAAGCTCTCATGCGGTTTTCAAGTTCAGTTAAAGGTACCTTCTTAACCATGCGAATCCCTTTACAAGTTTATAGGATCATTAATAACGTGCAACCTACACAGTGTTGAATGTAATTAAAACTTAATTAAGAATCAATCATTGAAGGAGTTATTATGCCTGGAAAGTATGAGGATCTTGTTAAAAAAGCTTCTGAAATAGGCCTTAAAGCGCATTTTCTGGATACGAATAATATTCCGATTGAAAACCGGATTGCCCTAAAATGCGCTTATGGTTGCAAGAGCTATGGAAAAACTTTGAGCTGTCCGCCGCATATCATGTCAATTGACGAGTTCAGGAAAGTGTTAGCTGAATACTCGAGTGCATTTCTCCTTGTGGATGAACACGATACTTCAGGAGTTACGGATATTCTTGAAGCCTGGTCAAAGTTCAGAAAGGAATCTTTTCAGAAAATGTTCGAGCTTGAGCAGGAAGCTTTCAGGGAAGGTTTTACTTTTTCTCATCTTCTAAGACCCGCCGCATGTAACGAATGCGAGGTTTGCAACCTTAAGGGTTGTGCTAAACCGGAAAGGAGACGTTTTGCACCTGAAGCCGTTGGAATTAACCTTCAAAAAGCGATGGAAAACGCCGAACTGGTGCTTGAGTTCTGCAAGCCTGGAAAAACCCTGTGTATTGGAATCTTGCTGATAGAGTAAATTCAAAATTTGTGAAGAATATTTCGAATAGTAAAGTTTATAAATGTCCGGACAAAACTCCTCAGTTTACAAATAAATAGTGCTTGTGCAATCGAACTATAAAAACAAGTATTATAAACTTTAATTGTCTGAGTAAAATTTAAGTCCCAATGTTTTTACACTTGATTTCATATCTTATGTGCATTGTCCTCAAAAATTAGTTAATTTTCTTAGACTACGGAGGGGCTTCCATAAATATCTATATATGTAGTATAATATCTCACCTATTCTATTGTATAAATTGACGACAGAACTTATATTAACCCTCCGAGATATTTATGGGAGATATATAAAATAGGAGGTTTTTTTGATTGAATCATGATAAGTTAAAAATTGCTATACTGGGAGGAACCGGCAATATCGGAGAAGGTATGATTCTCAGGCTGGCTCTTCAAAATCTTATGCCTGAGGGCATAAAGAATGAAATAATTATAGGTTCAAGATCTCGGGAAAGTGCAGAAGAAGCGGCAAAGCAAGCCTTAACGGATCTTGAGAGTTTCGGGTTCGATACATCCAAAATAACAATTACAGGAAATATTAATCATGAAGCTGCACATGCGGCTGAACTGATCATTCTCACAATCCGTTTTGACCATGCTTTGGCTCTGCTGGCCGAAGTCCGGGAAGCTCTTGAAAACAAGATTCTGATAACTCCTGTTGTTCCCATGGTAAAAGAGGGAAGCCTTTTCATTTACAAACCTCCTGCCGAAGGCTCGGCTGCTCTTGCTATTCAGGCAAAAGTCCCGCAGTCCACTAAAGTCGTTGCAGCTTTTCACAATGTTCCGGCAGGAAAACTAAAAGATGTTGTTAAGTGTAAAGCCGTTTACGACGCAATTATATGCAGCGATGATGCCGAAGCAAAGAAATTTGTCATGGAACTCACAAGTAATATGGGATGCCTTAAACCTCTGGACGGAGGACCTCTTAAACTGTCAAACACTGCAGAGTCACTTACGCCTCTATTGATTAACCTTGCAAAACTCAATGGGCTTAAAGATCTTGGAATAAACTTTTCGTGATAGGACAAATTCAGGATAGATAAAATTCATAGATAAAATTCTCATATATAAAATTCTTTAATTTAACTTCTAATTTCACTTTTTTATTCGATAGCAATAGCGGTCAATTGATTTAAATTGGTTTAGGTTAAGTATCATGACGTAATAAAGAATGATAAAGAAGAAATCTATCACAAATGTCTAAAAAGCCATATTCACCTGCAAATCTGAAATTCCAGTTTAATTTGCAGTCTTTCGGCCTGATTGGCTGTCTTTTAATTATTACTTCTCAACTGTACTTGCCTTTTCTGAAACTGATGAATTGACAAAACCAGACAGTGAATGGTATGAGTGAAAAACTAGTAGATATGTTGAAAAATGCAGGACTCGATGTGCTTTCCTGCATGCACTGCGGCACTTGCACAGGGAGCTGTCCGTCCGGACGGCATACGGGATTCAATACTCGCAGAGTTCTCAGAGATGCACGCAAAAACAGGGCGGAAGTTCTTTCGGACAATGACCTGTGGCTCTGTACTACATGCTACACCTGCCAGGAACGCTGCCCAAGAGGGATTCCGATCACAGATGCGCTTCTTGAACTGAGGAGGTTGGCAGTTAGGGAAGGTTTCATACTGCCGGAACACAGGAAGGTCTCGGAACTGGTTATGGAGTGCGGACACGCGGTTCCTCTGGACGAAGAAACTAAGAAAAAAAGAGAAGAACTGGGGCTTGAGCCCATACCTGAGACTGTGCTGAAATATCCGGAAGCCCTCGAAGAAGTCAAAACTCTCCTCAAATGTTGTGGATTTGATCAATTAATAGCTGAAAAATAAGAAGGCAGATATATGACAAAATTATCGCTGTTTCTTGGATGTATTGTGCCTAACCGATATCCAGGCATTGAAAAGGCAACAAAACTCTGCTTGGAGAGACTTGGGGTGGATGTTAGCGACCTGCCGGGAGCTTCCTGTTGTCCTGCTCCGGGGTTATTTAAGTCTTTTGATAAGGCTACCTGGCTTGCCCTGGCCAGCCGAAATATAGTGCTTTCAGAAAGGATGGGAAGGGACATCCTGACAGTTTGTAACGGCTGTTACGGTTCTCTGGCAGATGCCAATATGGAGCTTAAGAGGGATCCTGAAACGAGGGCCCGCACGAACGACTGCTTGAAGGGAATAGGCATGGAGTATAAAGGTACTATAGAGGTCAGGCATATAATCGAATTCCTGTATAAGGAATTTGGGCCGGAGAAATTAAGAGATTATATTGCAAGGCCTCTTGACCTGAAGGTAGCCCTTCATTACGGTTGTCATCTGATAAAACCATCAAAAGAGAGAAATCTTGGTGAAACCGAGTGCCCGGTTTTCTTTGACAAACTTGTAGAAGCCACGGGCACAAAAAGCCTGGACTATACGGATAAAATGATGTGCTGTGGGGCAGGAGGAGGAGTACGCTCCGGGAATGCTGCACTATCCCTCGAGATGCTTGAGCATAAACTTTCCTGCATCCGGAAAGCAGGGGCGGATTGTATTGTCAATGCATGTCCGTTCTGCCATCTCCAATTTGATAGGGGACAACTCGCAGTCAATGAGAGATTCGGAACTGATTATTCAATTCCGGTGCTTCACTATTCCCAGCTCCTTGGCCTCGCACTTGGGTTTTCTCCGGATGAACTTGGGATAGAACAGAATGCCGTCCAGAACATTGAATTTCTTGCAAAAATATATGAACTCAGTGCAGGTTTGAGATAGAGATTTTGAGACCTGAAGGAACCATCTTTATATGAAGAAGCGTAAAACCCCGAAGTCTTTAGCTTCGTGGGATATAAGCGTCAACTTCTTCACACTCTACCGTTATTGATTCTGCTAAACTACTTAAATTTTCA
>JAUPKV010000579.1 GCA_030837265.1 Methanobacteriota archaeon | reverse complement strand
CAGGCGGGTTCCCAAAGACAAGCAGACCGTAGTCAGCTTAAATATTACTCACAGTTCTTTGAATCAAAATTGCGCTGGCGCACCCCGCTGCAAGCAGGTTGTAGAACCTGTAATGGTAACTACAAAGAGAATATTGGATTTAGAGAATTTTTAACTAGGGGATTGAAATCTGCAAGAAACGAAATAAAATTCTAACTTTCTATTTTTTAATTATGTCTTCATAATTCTTCTTAATATTCCCAAAAACGGTCGTTTATGGTCACCAAAAAAGTGTGAAAGGGGTTTATAAACAATGGTGACCACAAATGGGGGTTTTGGGGAAAATATGGTTTGTTGGCACATGTGTACCATAGTAGAGCGAAAAGCGGAATAGACCAATTAATGCGATTCTGTTAAAATAAAATATTTTAAAAAAATCCCTTTTTATTTCAAATTGTTAATAAATTTACCCTGCCGATGTATACATGCTGTTAGTCATATTATTAACTAAAAAATATATAAAATAGTAAAACAGGCTATAATGGAGTTTCTCCCCTAAACTAATATATAATAAGAAACCAAAGTTTTCTTGATGTCAGAAAAAAATGGATACGTAGTTATTTTTGGCTGCAAAAGATGTGGAAAATGTAAAGGCATCTGTCCTGTGGATGCGATATATGAAGAAAATGAGCTTTCAAAAATAGATCAGGAAAAATGTAATCTCTGTATGAAATGCATTGATGAATGCACTAATAAGTCAATTATCTATATGGAATAATTAGTTTCGGATAATTTTAGTTTACAAATAGGATTGAGTTTACGGATATGTTTAACCGATTATTTTATGAGGGTTTTGTTAATGAGACGTTTAACCGGAAATAATCCTTTTAAGGGTAAAATCATCGATATCACAACTCCGATTTCTCCTTTTACTCCGGTCTTTCCTGGAGATCCGAAGCCTGCCATAGAGAGACTTTTCTCGCTTGAAAACGAAGGATTTGCAGTATCCAGGTTAATTCTAGGCAGCCACACAGGCACTCATGTTGACGCTTCTTCTCATGTGCTGGAAACGGGCCTGCCTATTGACAAACTGGAACTCGAAAATATGATGGGTACGGCAATAGTCCTCGATTTTTCTTCTCTAAAAGGTGTACTGACTGTCGATGTCCTGGAAAAAGCCTTAAAAAGTACGGATATTTCTGATAATGTATCAATTATTCTCCTGAAAACAACAAGCTCTTCCAAGATTCAGAAAAGTGAAGGGTTAGATCCTTTATACCTTGACGAAAGTTCAGCTCTCTGGATTGTAGAAAAGAAATTCAAAGCCGTAGGAATTGACAGCTTTTCCGTAGACAATTTGGATTCCGAAACTTTGCCTGCTCATCGCATACTACTTTCAGGCAATGTGAGCATAGTAGAATGCCTGGAACTAAGTTCCGTGGATCCTGGAATTTATTTCTTCATTTGCTTACCTCTTAAAATTGAAGGCTGTGACGGTGCTCCTGCAAGAGCTTTACTACTCTCCGAATCTGAATTTAATGGTGTATAAAGATTTACTATTTTAGAAGTGAGACATAGTGTACCTTATGTCTTTCATTTCAACCAGTTCCATCAAATATTCGCCTGTTACCGGATACTCTATCACAATTCCTGTTTTTTCTGGAGTTGCTAGTGTTTCGTTGTTTTTAAGATTTGCTGTGGGAATCCAAATTCCTTTCGCGTTTAGTTCACCTTTTACAAAATTCACTGATTTCCCTTCTAAAAGCATTCTCTCTTTGACTCCATTCTTGTGCTGGTAGACAATTGTATTGTTTTCCATGCTCCATCTTGAATCGCTTAAATTTCCATCGCATTCGGGATCAGGATCCACTCCGAAGCTGATGTATCTTATTGAAGCCGGGAGAAAGAATTTAAGGGTGCACATACTTCCCTCAGGACTGTAAAGGTCATCCGAATTTCGGGCGTGGCCGTCCTGTATTGAAAGGATCGACAGGGAAGCAGTTTCTATCTGATCGTTTATTTGTGCATCTTCCAGGACCGGAATTGTCGCATGCCAGGCCTGAGCCAGCAAAATTAAAACTGCAGAGAGTAATCCGAGATATACAACGAGTTTGAGAGGCAGGGTATCTGCAGCCACTGTATTGGCGAAGAACTGTCGCATGTAGGATTAATTGGATTATCTATAAAATAATTTTATCTGTTCACAATCTAGAAGGATAATTTGAAAGCAGTTTATGGCCTGGAGAACATATATTAAATAAAGAAGCTATAATATTAAGCGGAAATTAAGCACCGGAGGATTAAGGATTAGAAAAGATATCGACGAAAACTTGCTCTGTATACCTTTTTCGGAAGAACAGCTTGAAGAACTAAAAAAGTATGCAGCATTAAATGAAATGGAAGTTGAAGATTTTATAAAAAATGTTTGTCTGACACATTGCCTTCAGCAAATGGAGTATATCCACGGACAAAGTTCTGAAGCATTTACTTGTGGAGGTGGGGCTGCAAAATCAGAAAAAGAGCCAAAATTCGAGCCGGAGATCGAGCCCAGAAAAATCGAAAAAGCCGACGTGAAGAAAATTGAAGTTAAAAATAAACCTACCTCAAAAGACCTGCTTGATGGTCCCCTGGTCCTGGATCAGCAATGTATAATGGATTTATTTAATATCAAGAGGCAGTTCTGCGACACTTCTAATAATAAAATAATTACTATTGCCTTGAAACTTGGTCTTAGTCAGCTTAGTGTATCCATCGATTTGCTCAAGCACAAGCTAGAAGAAAAATAAACAAATAAAAAAATAAAATGACGTTTTCATTTTATTCTAGTCATTGTCGAAGCACGCGCTCCGCAAGAACAATATAAGATTGCCGTATCTCCGCTATCAGTCCAGACACCCGCACTCCTACCCCAGTAAAGCGCATTTGCTGTGCTCTTTCCCATTCCGGTATAAAGGATAACCGAGGATCTGGCTTTTAAAACGTATGACGGGAAAACATAGGTATATTTATGGCCGGCTTCTACAATTTTCCAACCTTTCATGTTTACGTTTATTGTTCCTGTATTTGTGACTTTAACCCATTCTCCCTGAGGGAGAGAACCCTTGATTTTCAGGTCAGTGATGAAAATAGAGCCTAAGCCGGGAGGTGCAGCTTGAGCCGAACTGCTGAAAACTACGGGAAGCAATGCTAGAAGAAAACACGCCATTACAGACATGACCACTAAACGATTCTTAAAAATAATATCACCCCTCACGCACTACAATCAATTTCTAAATAATTTGATGCTGTTTTCTATTTTCGAATATGAATCTAATTGTGATCGCTTGTGAATAAATAAAATATCTGGGATACAAATAAATATTATAGAATATTTTCTTCTTAAAACTCATAATTATTGAAATTAGGGTATATAGATCCTTACTTTGGCATTTATCTAAAAACAAATACTCCTATTTCTGTTTTATTGGTGCATGAATATAAAAACAAAAAAATAATTGGAAGTTATACCCAAATCATACAAATATTAACGTCTTCCACTTCGCCTAATCCGTGGGGCGGCTGTTTTTACTTTCGTTTTTGGTTTGTTTCCGGTATCCGGACTCACTGAATTTTTATTTGTTGTATCTGTCGGGTCTTTTGCGTCAACCTTTTTTGAGGGATCGGGGGCGTCAGTTTTTGCTGCAGTGTTGGGGGTAATATAAGATTTTGCAT
The DNA here is from genome assembly GCA_030837265.1 of Methanobacteriota archaeon. The sequence goes on along the minus strand of JAUPKV010000579.1, from coordinate 346 downwards.
TCTGGATACTCGGTGTTACATGTCTGTTCCAGAGACTTGACCAGAACAGAAATGACCAGAAACTAGAATGCCCGTTTTGGTTATTATATGAAGCTGTTGATGTATTGTTGGTTTCAACAGTTTTCTCCTGTCCAATGCAACCGCTAAATGCGCTGGTAATTAGTAACAGGACTAACAAAAAACATATTTTTTTCATTTAAAAACCTCTTATGCTTCAATTGAAGTGTTGAATTTCCAATAATAGATGCACAGGGTTATCTCCTGTGTGATTTTGCCTCCGAATTGGGCATGAATATCTCGATGAGTTTAAGGAATTTTAGGTACAAAGATACAAATTTTCAAATTT
>JAUPKV010000578.1 GCA_030837265.1 Methanobacteriota archaeon | reverse complement strand
CCACCATACATAAGCTTGAAAATCATTTACCATTGCATTATGCATATTATATGAGTATCCGTCAAACGTGTCACACCTTGAAAAACAAAACACCTTGTTGAATTTTACATTTTCAACAAGGTGTTTTCATATGGTCCAAGGCATTAGTTCATCAGTTTTCTTTCCAGAGCGAATACCTTCAAAAATATTTGCAAGATAATCCATAGGATTAAGATCATTAGCTTTTGCGGTTTCAATAATGCTGTAAATGATAGCAGAAGCTTGAGCACCAGCAGGTGAATAACAGAAAAGCCAATTTTTTCGTCCAATAACAAATGGCTTAACAGCTCTTTCGGCAGCGTTGTTCGTAAGTTCAATTTGTGGATTTTCAAGAAATGTTTCAAGCGTACTTCTTTGATTTAGAGCATAGGTAAACGCTCTACCAAGCAAGCTTTTTGGCAGACTAATCCCTTGGTTTTTATCACAGAATTCAAAAAAATCAGCCACAAGTTCAGTAGATTTATTTTTTCTAATTTCTGCAATTTCATCAAGACTATATTGGGGTTTTTCACTTAACTTTTCAAGGTCAAGCTTTTCTGCTTTAAAAATCTCACGGATTTTTAATAAAGCCTGTCCTGCCAAAGTCGTATAATCCTTTTTATCAGACTGAATTTCAAGTGCATTTATGAAATACCTTCTTAAATGAACCCAACAGCCACAACGCTTAGAATTAGGGACTTTATCGTACCCTGACCAGCCGTCACAGTGGATATATCCTGAAAAATTCTCAAGAAATTTCTTTGCAAAATCTCCTGAACGTCCAACCTCATATTTATATAAAACGGCTGAATTTTCAGTATATCTACTTGTTCTGTAAACCCACATGTACGATTTAGCAGTTGGCTCTTTCCCATCTTCGCAAAGCACTTCAACAGGAGTTTCATCCGCATGAATAAACTGATGCGAAGCAAGATGTTTTCTTAACTTTTCATATAGTGGCTTTAAAAGATTAGCACCTGAAATCATCCAGTTAGACATTGTCTGACGAGATAATTTTATACCCATTCTTTTAAACTCTTGCTCCTGACGGAAAAGTGGCATAGCACATGAGAACTTTTGATTCATGATATACGCCATCATATTTGGGCTTACTATGCTCTTTTCAATTAATGCAGGAGTGATTTCTGCTGTTTTAAAGTTACTCTCTATGCCATTTTTATCGCAACTTTTACAAACATAAACAGCTTTTTTGTATTCAACTACAGTTACTTTTGCAGGCACAATTTTTAATTCTCTACGGATTTCATATTTCATAAAAGTCATTTCATCATTGCATTTTTCACAGGTTTTTTCTTCATCTGGAATATCTGAAATAACTTCTTCAACAGGCAAATCGCCATACTTTTCATCAAAAGATTTCTTTTTTGATTTCTTTCGAGTATATGTAATTTCTTCAATTTGTGGCTCAGCCTGCATCGGCTGACGTTCAAGCTCTGCCTCATTAAATAAATTCAGCTGACCATATTCTTCAGCAATCTTCTCAGCAGATGCACCATACATTTTCTTCTTGCTGAGCTTTAACTGTTCTAAAATCCAATTATAATTTACTTGTAATTCTTTATTCTGCACAGTTAAATCTTCAACCTGTTGCTTAGCTTCTTCATATTTATTTTCTGATTTAAATGCCTTTTCACCAAGGACTTTTACTTGCTTTTTTAGAAATGAAATTTGTGCTAATGCTTCATCTAAAGTAATATTTTCTTTCACAAATTTCACCCTTCCTTTATCGTTTTTCATTACTTCTATTATACCATAAAACCCTCGTAAAATCAAGCAAAATCGTCATTTTATTCATGATTTTTTTAATATTTTATGCTCTTTTTAAGCTTTCATGTCTTTGAATTTCTTCTATTTTAAGTCCATTTAAAAGCCACTGAAATTCCTCATTTGTAACAGTATATTTATATGAATCAAGCTTTTTAGGAAAGTGAAATTTTCCTTTTTCAATACGTTTATATAGCAAACAAAATCCGTTACAATCCCAATAGATTATTTTAATTTTATCACAACTGCGATTATGAAATACAAACATTGCATCTTCAAATGGATCAAGTTCAAATTTTTGCTGTACGATTGACGCTAATCCATCTATTCCTTTTCTCATATCAATATTCGCTGACGATATATAGATTTTTTGAGGTTTAATTATCAACATTCCACATCACCCGCCATTATAAGCTCAGCAAAACAAATTTCTGTTCCAATCTCCAACTGCTCTATTCGTTCAAGCCAATACCTAAGTGTACTACGTTTTATTCCTTTTTCTGAACTCCATACTCGTTGGCTTTTTCTGCTTTCCTTAAATTCCTGCACCATTACTGCCCACTTTTCATCTTCACTCATTGCAAAACCACCTTCCTGTTTTTCTATAGTATATCATGGTTTTGCATCATTAGATAGGTGTGTATTATTTTACGGATACCATTTATCTTTTAATATTTAGTCAGATTTGATTTTTGAGTATCCTTTAAAAAAGCTTAGTGATATTTTTATGGGTTGATTTGTAAATATTCATCACATCTAACTTATATGGAGCAATAGTACATT
>JAUPKV010000577.1 GCA_030837265.1 Methanobacteriota archaeon | reverse complement strand
TAGACCCTTCAATTGCATGTGTTTACGGTTAAAACGGGAATTGCTGATATAGAAGCATTCCTAAGGCTCTCATCTCATTGCTTTTCCTTTTGCGGGAAAAAATTTTTCTATCTTCTAACCATTTCACTATTTGTTTTAACAAATCCATTTTTTATGACCTGCTTTTATTTATGATGAGAATTGTTTCTCAAGAAGATAAATACTTAATTTCAAGGTCTCGTACACTAATCGATGAAATAATATTTTTATTTAATCATAAATTATAATAAATTTAGATCAAATCAAATCATTTATAAACTCATTTAATAATTAAAAAAATAGTTAATTTATTTTTGGCAGTTTGCTATATACAAACGAATTTTATAAAATAGTAGTCAGATAGAGAAAGAGGTAAATTATGAAAGCAAAAATTCTTACAATTGCAGGAGTAATCTTACTTCTGTTACTGGTAAGTGGGACTGCTAGCGCAGCTCAGACAAAAGTTTTGTTAGTAGCTGCAGAAGATGGTACTAATCTTAATACGATTCAGACGGGTCTCCAAAGTTTCCAGGATTTGTCTACTGTCGATTTTTTTGATGCAAGATATGGTACACCAACCTTAGCAGAACTTCAAGGCTATAACTCAGTGCTTGTATGGAGCGATTATAATTTTGCTGATAGAAATGCTTTAGGAGACGTACTTGCGGATTATGTGGATGGAGGATGATATGTGGTTGTATCCACGTTTAGTTTTGCTCCTGGCTGGGATCTTTCAGGAAGACTAATAAATGACCCTAAAGGATATTCTCCTTTGGTTGAATCGGGTTCCACTCTCTATTTAGATTCTGATCTGGGATGGTATGATTCTAGTAATCCTATCATGTCTGGAGTAAGTTCTCTTCACACCTTTTTTAGAGATGATACAACTCTTGCGTCAGGTGCCGAATTAGTAGCAAGTTGGGCAGATGGTAAACCGCTTATGGCAACAAAAGGAAATGTAGTAGCAATAACGTTATGGCCTGGATCATCTGGTCGTACCGGTACATATTTTGATGATTGGACTGGAGATGTTCCTCAGCTTTACCACAACGCATTAATATATAGGGGTACTCCAACTGCAAATGTTCCAGAGTTTCCATCAGTCGCTTTACCAGTTGCGTCAATTCTCGCTCTTGTAGTTATCTTTGGACGCAAGAAAAACATGATTAAATAAATATTTTATTAACAAATGAAAGAAAAACGAAGTCAAAATTAAATCGGACTGGGAAATTCATTAATGCTCATGTCCAGAGACTTTCCGCAGTAAATTTGATTTAAATCTTCTGATATAGTCTAGTGGAGATATGGAATTCCTCGGAAGTTTCATTGAGTATTACTGCAGGAGGTGTGTGGACATGAAGAGTAAGATATTTTGAAAACACAAGTTTGAATACTCAGAGAAATTTCCAAGAAAAACGATAGCAAGAAAAATGGTGAAATTTAACAGAACATCTGCGGAATGTCAGTTATATATAAATTATTATAATAGTTGAATTTATTTACCATTCCTAAAGGAGCATAACCATTACTAACATTGCTGCCAAAATTTGCAATTGGAGTGGATGCTGTAAGAGGTATTACAATTTTCCCTATGGAAACAGGTAATTTTCCTACATTTATCGAAGCTGTAACAGTTTTTTTAGTGGTATCAATAACAGAAACATTGTTGCTATCGGAATTAACTACATATACTTTTGCTCCGTCAGGACTGACTGTAACTCCACAAGGGAGATTTCCCACATTCACCGTGCCTGTAACAATGTTTGTATTGGTATCAATAACAGAAACATTGTTACTATTGGAATTAGCCACATATGCATTTGTTCCGCCAGGGCTGACTGCAACTCCCCAGGGACCATCTCCTACTCTTAGTACGGATACAACTGTGTTCGTTGCTGCGTCAATTATGGAGACAGTATTGCTGTTTGAATTTGTCACAAATACCTTTTTCCCATTAGGGCTGACTGCAATTCCCCATGGGTTATTTCCTACATTTACTCTGGCCACAACAGTATTAGTACTTGTATTAATTACAGAAGTAATGTTACTGTTCAAGCTAGTTGCATAAATCTTTGTTCCGTCAGGACTGATTGCAATTCCCCAAGGACAGTTCACTTCACTTATCCTGGCTGTGACCGTATTCGTGGCTGTATTAATTACAGAGATATTATTACTGCCGAAGTTAGCCACATATAGTTTGTTTCCGTTTGGGCTAATTGCAATCCCAAAAGGAAGAATACCAACGTTTACCGAAGCTATAACAGTGTTTTTAGTGGAGTCGATAACAGAAACATTGTTACTGAGATAGTTTACTACATAGATCTTTTTTCCATCAGGACCGGTGGCTACACCAAAAGGAAGCTTTCCTACTTTTACAGTTGCTTCAATGTTATTGTTGGCAGTATTAATTACGGAGACAGTGTTGTCTGCGGAGTTAGTGACGTATGCAAAATGACCTCCATTTGCAATAGTTACTTCGATTGTGATGCTTACTAAAACTGCAAGTGATATAACTGTTAAAGCCAAAGTAATTAACAGAGCATTCCCCCCAAGTGCTTTATTAGATACTTTAATCATTATGAACCCCAGTACTCAACAAAAAATATCAATAAAATTATCAGTTTTAATATTTTTTAAATGTTTCCCTTGGAGACAAATTTAACACAATTATAAACTTAATGACTAAACTTCATGTCCACACACCTCCTGCAGTAATAGGGGTCACCTCACGAATGGGATAAAATCGTACGCTAAGATATTAAATAGATCACAGCTGACCCTAACGTATCTATTTCTACTTTTTGTAAATTATTATCTTGCTGAAAGTAAATCGAACTTTGTCATACTAAAGTATACTTAATAAAGGAACAAATGAGGTTATATTCGCATGAGTACATTATATCAAAATCCTTAACGTACAATTTTTTCCGTTTCGTGAGGTGACCCCAATTAAAAAGCTATGAACGGATTGGCAATCTAAATGGCTAATAATATGATAAAAATTTTGGAGGACACAAAGATAGACGTAAAGCTGAAAATTTCGGCTTTATGGGCAACCGTGATGTTTTTATTTGCTTACGGTGATATTTTTGGATTTTTCTGGATAGGATTTATTGAGGAAGTAATCTCCAGGAAGATAGCCGGTAACCAGATAAATAAGGTATTCTTAATGGGCATTTCAATATACATAGCGATACCCAGCCTGATGATTTTTCTTTCCCTGGTATTGAAGCCCCGTTTAAATCGCTGGGCAAACATCGCATTAGGCATCATATATTCAGCTACCATATTGCTCTTTTGTATTGGAGAGGCATGGGCCAATTACATTTTCTTGAGCATTTTGGAAAGCGTGCTTCTGCTGATGGTCGTTTGGTACGCGTGGACGTGGCCCGGGCAAGCAACGCCAGAATAAGGAGGTACCCCAACATTCGCGCAACCAGCCGCAAATCAAACTCAAACAAAAACGACCAAAACCAACGTGCGAAACAATATCGATAGATACGAATCAACCATCTCAAAACGGGATTTTAAAAAAGGTATAAAAAGTTAGAATGCAGTTCAGACAACTACAATATTAAGTTTGAAGGTCTGTATTCCATCCTGCTCCCATGATCGTTTGTATATTGCTTCCACCTGTTGGGGGCCTTTATTCTTGGCTCCAATTATCCATAAGTGAAATCCTCCGGCACCAATGCTATTTTCACTCGATCCAAATGATTTCGAAGAATAATATTTATCCGAGAGCAGTTTAAGCCCACTGCTTAGGCTCAGCTGCCAGGAATAACCCGTAGTTGGGTTTTCATTTAGCTTCAGGATGAAAATGTGTCCCTGTTTAACATTTATTGTCTTTCCATTGTCAGCTTCGGTTATAACATGTTGACTTGTTGCAAAGGGTTCAGCGTATGTGGCCGTTGGAATTGTTGCCAGAATCAAGCATATTGCTAAAATTGTTACTCCGGTTACGATTCTTGACATAATATCACCTGTCCTCAAAGAGATTTATTTACTAAATCATTTTAGGGATGATTACTTTAAATACACTTATTTTCATATTTATGAAAATTAATTAATTATAATATTCAAGTTTGATTTATTTTCAG
>JAUPKV010000576.1 GCA_030837265.1 Methanobacteriota archaeon | reverse complement strand
TGTGAATAATTCATACAAATTACATAAAATATTATCCGCTGAGATATATATTAATTACGAAAACTAAATTTGTAGACCCTTCAATTGCATGTGTTTACGGTTAAAACGGGAATTGCTGTAGTTCTATTAAGACCTTTTAATCTGTTCACTCTTGACTTGCAAGAGATTCACTTTAAAGTTGAAAGCTTCTCGGCTTTCAGGACTATATTCAGGCCTTCCTGCATAAGTTCTTCTGCTTTTTCCTGTATTTTTGCTTCAGCAAAGACCCGAATAATAGGTTCTGTACCAGAGGGGCGGATCAGGACCCAGCCGTCTTCGTACCAGATTTTGACTCCGTCGGTAGTATCTACCATTTGCCCAAGTCCTGAGGCTTCGTTTTTCACTATGTCCATAGTTGTCTGGGTATTTATAGTGGGAGTTTTGGTTTTTGCGTTGAAGTAGTGAGGTACACTTTTAGCAAGCTCGGAAAGTTTTTTTCCGCCAGCCAGGATTTCAAGGACCTTGGCACAGGCCATTGCTCCGTCTCTGCAGTACTGGTGTTTGGGGAAAATTAAGCCTCCATTGCCCTCGCCCCCAAATACTGCGTTTACTTCCATCATCTTTCTGGCAACATTGATAGAGCCGACCGCAGTCCAGTAGAGTTTGACTCCTTCTGCCTTTGCGATGTCTTCCATGCGCTGAGAAGAGCTTACAGGAGTCACTAAAGGACCTTTTTCATGTTCGACCATATATTTCGCCATCATGGCAAGCAAAACTTCATCGTTTATGAACTGCCCGTTTTCATCCACAAAAACTATTCTATCCGCATCTCCGTCCTGGGCTGCTCCCAGGTCCGCACCTGTCATTTTTACAAGATTGGTCAGTTCGGTCAGGGCTTCTGGTACCGGTTCGGGGTTTCTCCAGGGAAAAGTCCCATCAGGCTGAGCTTCAAGGGTCAATACGTGGCATCCCAGTTCCCTGAGCAAAAAAGGAAGAGTAAGAGAACCCGCTCCGCAACCCGTATCGATAACTATCTTGAATTTGCGATTGCGGATGGCTTCGGTATTTACTGATTTAATAATATTTCTTATATAGTATTCATTGACTCCCGGATCTACTCTGAAGCTGCCGGTTTTTTCCCAGGGTACAATGGCAAATTTTCCCGAAAAATAGATTTCTTCTACGTCTTTTTCTCCCTCCCGCGAGAACTCCGAGCCGTCCCCGGCTATAAATTTAATTCCATTATATTCCCTGGGATTATGGGATGCAGTAATAACAATTCCGGCATCGGCGTAGTCGCGCACATAATACTGGATAGAAGGAGTGGGAACAGTCCCTACATCAATTACACTCAGACCTGTCGAGAGGGCTCCGGCAATTGCTGCTGATTTCAGCATCTGGCCTGAGATTCGTGTATCACACCCGATTGCAATAGTGCCTTTAGATCCCATATATGTACCAAGGCTTCTGGCTAAATTGATTGCCAGTTCAGGATTCATGTATTCATTGGCTATACCACGTACACCGTTTGTTCCGAATAATGCCATTTAAGGTCTCCTTTTATAATTTGAGCAGAAGTTATAGTGCCCCGTAATTTTTCTTTTATCCGGGTCACATGCAAATATAATAACTTGAGTAACATTAGAGCGATTCCAAAATACTTCTATTTTGAAAGTATTTTAACTAATAAATAACTTTCATTAAGTACTCTTAGGATCCCTTTTCAGGATCTCTCTTTCAGACGAGAGTATCTGGCTTTAAGGCCGTTAAATATATTTATCTGCCTCTAGATGTCAAATACGTTTATCTGTCTATAAACTGGCAAATACATATATCTTATTAGCTTAAACTCGATATTAATGGCCCTTGAAAAGATTGAAATGATTGTAGAGGCTATAAGAGCCAGGGGAAGTGCTGTCATTGCATTTTCCGGAGGAGTGGACAGTGCGACTCTTGCAGCTCTTGCCTATGAGGCGCTGGGGGAAAAATCTCTTGCCGTAACCATAGAGTCTCCGGTTTTTCCCAGACAGGAATTGGAAGCAGCTGTTCAGACAGCCTGTGAAATCGGAATTCGACACAAAACTATCCGTTTGTCCCAGATGGATATTCCTGAGTTTTCCGCAAATTCGATAAATAGGTGCTACGTTTGTAAAAAACAGATTCTTGAATCTCTCCTGAATTTTGCGGAAGAAATAGGGTATAATTCCATTCTTGAGGGTACAAATTTCTCTGAAATATATGGAGAAAATCGTCCTGGATATAGAGCAGTTAAAGAAGCAGGGGAAAAAGTTTTCTCTCCTTTTGTGGATTTCAAAGTAACAAAAGAGGAAATCAGGAACATTGCCTCTGATCTTTCTCTTTCGGCTGCCCGAAGGCCTTCTGCTGCCTGCCTTGCAACACGTATTCCTTACGGGCACACCATAACTGAAGAAGCTCTCCGGAAAATAGAAACAGCTGAAGAATTTCTCTTCTCCCTGGGTTTTACCCAATTAAGAGTCAGGTTCCACGATAATCTTGCTCGAATAGAATTAACCCAGGATGAGCTGGAGGAAGCTTTTCGGAAGAGAGTAGATATTTCCAGACATCTCAAATCTCTGGGTTTTGATTATGTGACCCTTGATCTTGAAGGCTTTAGGAGTGGAAGCATGGATGAACCCCACATTAGAGAAGAAGAGAAAGAAGAGAAAGGAAAAAAAGTAAAGCAAAATTGAAATAATTGAATCCTTGGCTACTTTTTACTTTTTGCGTGTAAACACTTGGCCCCGGTTATTTAAAAAATATTTTGTAGGATTTTGGAGGGGAGTCATAGAGACAATGTTCCATTTTTTCTTCCATTGCAAGTAAATCGAAAGTTATGTAATTGGAAATAATTGTTTTAAAATCAGAATGTGTAATCATTAGATCATTTTTCCTATATCTTCTCGATGGAGTTTGATTAATAATTTCATGCCATATACTTTTAAAATTATATTTCTCCACTCGAAATGAAGGGGTTATAATTTTCAAATTATATTATTAGGTTTTATTCAAATGAGCAATTTTACGGTTAGTAGAATTAACAAAAGGTTAGAAATAATTTGATAAACTCAGGATTTTTACCTCTAAAATAAATTTTGGCTCATGATATATTCTTTTTTAGATTGTGAGGTATGAAATTCCCTCAAACCCATAAGAGAGCATCGTTTTATGTCAAAAGATGCTATAAGTTGTTCCATCGCGCAGGATATGATATTGAAAACCTGAAATCAAGGAAAAGAGGAAAAATAATGTTCCTGGGCTCTTCGCTATTTTGCGTGGATAATTTGCATTAGCTTTCATAATGTTGAAGTGTCATGTACAAAATGTATGAACAACTATTGTTAAAAATCACAATTAAACTTGATGTTATTCTTAATTCAGACTACTCTGAACTAAGGAATTATTTTCTACCCGTGAAATAGCGAAGAGTCAATTTGTTTTAAACTAATCTATTGAGAATATTATACTTTCAATCTTAATTTTTGTAGGAATCGAGTACAAGTTAGAAATGCGCTTTCTCCTTCTACATTACAGTATTTTGAGATTTCTTCGGATGTTGGTATATAGTGATCATGCATGACGACGCATTCGTATCTATTTTTACTTTTTGGATTACGGGTATAAATTGGATACGGGCATTTCGTTTGTAGTCACCTATTTGTCATTAAATCAACCTGGATTTTATATGCCATATACCTATTGTGCAGGCTTCCATTTATGCAAGATGTATATGCTTGAGATAAATCATCATATTCTACGATAAATCCTGATCGAGAAAGTATGATCGATCCCTGTTAAGAACAGGCTAATAACACATAATAGCCATCTATTGATTTATTTTCCTGAAATATACGACTCATAATTGAATATCGCCTTTTGTGCGAATATGTTGTTTATGATATAGGCTGAAGTCGGATAGTTTATAAATGGGAAGAGTTGAATCTATTTTTTAGCAAAAATAATCCTTTATGGCGCTTTAAATAGTATTCAATTACAAAGTATGGTTTATTTAGACTTTATATTTCTTATCATTACTTAAATGGTACATCGCAGACTAAAACGCCTGATTTTATCGAGATCTATAAAAAATCAGAGTATGTAAATTGAATATGAAAGTGAGTTGATTTTTCTAGCCAGAGATATCTATAAATTTTAAAATATATTAATAATACGGAACATTTATT
>JAUPKV010000575.1 GCA_030837265.1 Methanobacteriota archaeon | reverse complement strand
TCTTCATGGACAAATCTTCTATTTGCTTGAAAACAAAGATTACGTAAAGATCTGCACCTCTCTGCAAGTTCTTCGTCATCCGTAACTATCATCCCCCCCTCTCCTGTAGTTACGTGCTTATTTGGATAGAAACTAAAAGCACTGATATCCCCAAAACTCCCGCATGCTTTTCCATTATATGTCTGACCATGGGCTTCTGCAGCGTCTTCGATTATTTTCAATCCAGATTTTCTAGCAATCTTCATTATAGGATTCATATCTACAGGTAATCCATAAATATGAACGACCATTATTGCCTTGGTTTTAGGAGTGATCTTAGATTCTATCTGGTTTACATCCATGTTCCATGTATGAGGATCACTATCAATCAGTACAGGAATTGCACCGGCCATAACAACCGCATTCGCACAGGAGATTATCGTAAATGTGGGCATGATAACTTCATCGCCCTCTTTAAGTCCCAGAGCCGCTACTGCCACAACAAGTGCCGCAGAACCATTGCAAACTGCAACTCCATATTTTCTGCCGACTTTTGATGAAAATTTTTCTTCGAATTCTTTAACAAAGGGCCCTTCGCTCGAAATCCATCCTGTATCAATACATTCCATTAAGTATTTTTTTTCATTTCCGTCCAAAAGTGGTTCATTTACAGGTATCATTTCATATCCCCTTTGTTTTATCCCCAAATAATTTCACTTTTTAAAGTTCTTATATCACAGTTATATATTAGGTACAGATAATTCTCTTTCATGTTGCAGTTTCAAATTGGTTTCGTTATTTATGTCCATTCTATAGAACTATGAAATTGAAATTTTCTCAACTTTTAACCCATTGAATTGCTTGCTATTGTATCAAAAATTTAAATGTTGAAAATTCTTGAATATGCGAAATCATTTCAGGATACAACAAACTTCCTCTATTCCTAAAAATCTAGTTTTGTCTTTATCTCCCGCATAAGGTCCTTGCTTAACTTCAAACATTTCAACTTCCTCAATAACTTTAAAACCATGTCCCCCTTTGATCAAAAGGATCACATCCCCAGATCCCAAAATTCTACTTTTAATATAGTTTTGACTTTCATCATAAAAATCCACTCTCAATTTACCCTTACGGATAAAAAGCACTTCCTGAGTATAATGCACTTCCCTTTTTACAGGATTGTGAACATGTGGATGAATTGTTTTACCGGTTGTGTGCTTCATATAAGCTAGTTGTTGAGAAAAATCCCCAGGTGTAAAAAAATGTATGCCTTCTTTATCGAAAGTGTTGGAAACAATCATTGCCAATAAATCATTATTGTGTATAATTTCTTCGAACATTTAATAGCAACTCCTGTATTTTGAAAAGAGCTAATCCAAAAACTCAAATTTGCCTATTGAATCTCATCTTTTGAGTAACTAATTGAATTTCTGATCATAAAAAGTTCCTAACAATTTTGAACGATTATTACTAAAATGGGTTTTGGGATCAGCTCCATATGGCCTTAAAGGCCGTAATCTGAATGATATTATAACTGTGGAATATCTCTCACAAAATTAACTTTTTTACAATGATATTCGAAGGACAACTATATATATTTATTTACACTTGGATACTAATATAATAATGGTTGAGAAATAGCTGCATTGGGAGAATCTTTGGCAAGAAGAATGTAACCTTATCGTCGAACTAATATGCTCTGAAAAATAACTCCTGAGGTAAGGGAATAAACAGAATAACTCCTAAAAAATATAGAATGTAATTTCAAAAATCAATGTCAATAAAGTGCAGAAGTATTTCCCGCCCTGATCCGTGTTTTTACATCGAGCCCATCCCAAAACTGTTTTATTCTCAATCGGCAAGAGTTTCAAAAATAATTTTCATGATCAAAAACCTTGATTGGTTATTCAGAATATGAAATTCAGAGAAGCAATTTTGAGTTTTGGGATAAGCTCATCTTCAGAATGATTTCTTCCGACGGAGGTGAACCTTACGGGCCGAAGTATTTTGTATGTCATTACAACAGGTTATAAGTGGAAAGATGTTTTCCGTCGCTATGAATCTAAGTCAACAATTCATAGGTTTCATCCTTACTGTGTGAACACAATATACCAGAAGATTTTCAATGAAGTTTTAAAAGAAGAATAAAGTCAATATCAGTAAGCATCAGAAATCGGAAATTATATATAATTTCTTCGAACATTTGAACAACAACCTGACTGTATTTTTTGAAACTTCAATTGAACCAATCTCACAAAAGCTGGAAATCTATCAGAGATATAAAGGTTGGAGCTAACTGAACTTATATTTATGTCCCTGACAGGCATAAATGGAGTTTTGAAACAAGCCTGTTAACTCTTTTTTAATTTATGCATGACAACCAAAGCTCTTTCTGTTGCGTTTAGTGGAGTATTTACATAATTTGCATAGTTGATGGCCGATATGGAACCCCAGTATGAATTATTTGTATTGGTTTTTTGAACTGTATTTTTTCTGCAAACAATTGAAAATGCCGAACCTCTATTGAATATATAATCTATTGAAAAACCAGAATTATTTAATAATCTCTCTAAAGATATTGAATTGAAATACCATAAATGTGAAATATTCAAAAAATCTAAAAATGTTTTTTTTGAATACTCAGAACATCCTTCTAAATTGGGAACATCTATAATTATTTTTACACATGTATCTGAAATTTTGGATGAAATTTTGCTTAAAAATGACTGAGGTTCGTGAAGATGTTCAAGCACATTACTTAGAAGTAGCACGTTTCCATATTGGTTTATATCAATCTCCGTAATTATTCAGGTATTTGCGGCGCTCCCTTAAACGCCGCATAAAGTGAATCAATTACAGACATCATATTTTTCATTATTGTAGAAATGTATCCTCTGTTTCTACAGAAAGCATCCGCTCCTTGTGATGTCCTAAAAGATCCCGAGATCTTTTGCTGAACCCTTATCATCCTAAGATCTCTTTCTGCTTGATTGTTATCGAAAGGTACTCTCAAGTCTGTAGCAAACCTCAGAATTTCCTCCTCG
>JAUPKV010000574.1 GCA_030837265.1 Methanobacteriota archaeon | reverse complement strand
TCTTGACCTACTCTATACTAAGAATTATACATATATTAAACAAATTATTCAAAATATTGTATATTATTAAATTATATGTTAATGAATGAAATTTTAATGTTATTGAATTAGTAATAAAGTAGAAGGTTGTCTAAAAAGTCACATATTCTTCTAATTTATTAATATTGTTCGTCTCTTCTTAGGTTGAAATGAATAGTGATTTTGACTTTGCAAAGTCTTCGTCGGCCAACACTATAAAAATCATCATATTATTAGCAGTCGCCTTCCTAAAAAGAACATTATCTAGCTAGCAGACGAAGACTTTACAGTACCTGATTTTTCACGCCCTTTCTTTTGTAGTACCACTTTAAACCTTCTCAAATAAATATGAATAGATTAATATTTTTCATTCTGTAATTTTAAAATTCTTGCATGATCTTTTCTTGAAAAACAGACGAATTATTTCTGGATTTTTAACTTACTAAAAACAGACTAAGACGTTACAGAACCCGATTATAGGTTAATTATTAAAAGCAATCTGCTTAATAGTTTAAGTAACAAACCTGGCTTTAAACGAAAAGCCGGAAAAAAGCTAAAATCCAGTGCATAAAGCAAATTATCAGAATATGTGGGGAGTGGGGGAAGCGAAAGACTCTAATGAAGAACCAGCAACACTGGAAAGTAAAGAGAAAGAAGAGCTGAAAGTCCCTGGTGAAAAGTTACTTAACAAGACTTCTGCATATGATGATGAAAATAGGCTAATTAAGGATGACTCTAATTTTATTAAAAAAATTCTTGATACTATAACCAATACTGTTTCATATAATGATAGAAACGGAGTTTACAGAGAAGTAAATCAAGCTTATGTAACCAGGGTAGCTGGTATTCCGAGAGAAGAAATCATAGGAAAAACACTCCTTGAAGTCAGTAACAAAATTTCTGATAAACTTGCTGGAAAGATTGCCATCCAAGAAAGAAGTCTTCAGGTAAGCTGCATAGGATGGGCGCAGCAAGACACTGAAGTAATGAAAACTGGTGAAACTATAACTGACGAACAAGAACTTATTCTGGCAGATGGGACAAAAAGGACTTTCATTGTAAATAAATCACCTTTAAGAGATGATAAAGGGGAGATTATCGGAATTGTAACTTTGATGCAGGACATTACCTAACTCAGCAGGACAGAAAAAGCCCTGAAGGAAAGCCTGAGTCTTAAGGAAAAGCTGAACGAACAACTGAAAGAAAATGAAGAAAGATACCGCCTGGTCACAGAGAAGGCAGGACAGATTGTATACGACTATGACATTGAGACAGACAGCACTACCTGGACAGGTGCTGTCAAAAAGCTAACAGGATATTCGCCGGATTCCCTGCAGAACTCAAGTGAAGTTTTCTGGAGAAACCATCTCCACCCTGAAGACCGAAAAAAGGCTCTGGAAACATATCATGAACATCTGGAAAAAGGGGAGGATTTCCGGATGGAGTACCGTTTTAGAAAGAAGGATGGGAGTTATATCTACATTGAAGATAACAGTACTTTTCTGAAAAACGAGAGCGTTAGAGTAGGGAGAAATCTTGGGGTAATGAAAGATATTACTGAAAGAGAACTCAATAGACAACAACTTGAAAAAAGTGAAGAAAGATTTCGAATTGCAGCTGAACAAACAGGACAGGTTATATCCGATTTCAAATTAGAAACAGGTGAAATAGAGTGGGCCCGAGCCATAAAAGAAGTTACAGGATATGATCCGGAAGAGTTTATTTCCGTAATAAATTGGCAAGACATAATCTATCCCGAGGACCGACCTATTATTTTTAAAGAAAAAAAGATCCAAAGCCCATACAATAGTTATAGAGAAATCGGCTTCCGAATTATACGCAAAGACGGTAGAATTAGATGGGTGAGCGTAATCTACCAGAAATTTAAGGGGAGAGAGGGAAATCAAAATTATTATCAGGGCATAATTTATGATGTAACTGAATAGAAAGAAACCGAAGAATTCCTTGCCAATATTGAAATTGCTCGCCAGAAAGAGCTTCATCACCGTATTAAGAACAATTTACAGGTAATTTCGTCCCTGCTGGATCTCCAGGCGGACAAATTCATGAACAAAAAATGGGTAAAGGACTCCGAAGTTCTTGATGCTTTCAGGGAAAGTCAGGATAGAATAATTTCCATTGCTCTGATTCATGAGGAATTGCATAAGGTAGGAGGGACTGACACTCTAAACTTCTCATCTTACATTAAAAAGCTCGTTGAGAATCTATTTCATACATACAGTCTCGGAAATGTAGACGTCAGCTTAAACATGGACCTGGAAGAAAATATTTTATTAGATATGGACACTGCAGTCCCTCTAGGGCTAATTGTCAATGAAATGGTTTCAAATTCCCTCAAACACGCGTTTCCGGGCAGAAAAACAGGAGAAATCCGTATAAAACTCTTCAGAACAGAATTAAATCAATACTCAGACATTAGGGAAGAAACAGGTTTTGAAAACAGGAACATTGACCTGACTCTGATAGTTTCTGACAATGGAGTAGGCATTCCTGAGATTGTAGATATAGAAAATCCTGAAACACTCGGCCTGCAACTTATTGATATTCTGGTAAACCAGTTGGATGGCAAGATTGAGCAAAGAAGAGAAAACGGAACTAAGTTCATTCTTTCGTTAATTATCTAATGCTGTATGACTGATTCATGCAGGCAACAGTGATTGATTTTATAATTAGAATGCGTAAGTCCTATTAATTAGAAGCTCATTTATCTTTCACCGTGAGTGAAGTTTCCCTGGTCCGCTGTCCTGATTATTCTGATACACGAAAAGCAATAGCTGAAGCTGTTGAACTTATAGGGGGACTTAAGGATATAATCCGTCCCGGAGATCGGGTACTTCTGAAGCCGAACATTCTTGCGGCTAATCCTCCGGAGAGCGCAGCTACTACACATCCTTCTGTTGTAGCTTCAATGTGCGAACTGGTAATTCAGGCAGGGGGAAAACCTATTGTAGGAGACGGTGCCGGAATTTCGAGACCCGGAGCAACGGCAAAAGCCCTAAAAGTCTCGGGTATAGAAGAGGCTGCAGTACGGGCCGGAGCCCGGGTGGTAAATTTCGAGACTGCCGGTTTTACGCTTGTAGATGTTCCTGAGCCTCTGCAATTCCGAAAATTGTACATAGCAAATCCTGTCTTTGAAGCGGATGTCGTGATATCTTTACCAAAATTGAAAACTCACGAGCTTACTTATTACACAGGTGCGGTCAAGAACTTTTTTGGGGTGCTTCCGCTTAAGTGCCGCAAAGAAATTCACCTTCTTGCAAAAAGGGACCTTTTTGGTGAAGCTGTTGCAGATGTTTATTCGATAGTAAAACCAAGCTTTGCAGTCATGGATGGAGTTGTCGGCATGGAAGGAAACGGGCCTTCGCATGGAAACCCGATAAACTCAGGCATAATACTTGCAAGTCGGGACTGCGTTTCTCTGGACATTGTTGCTGCAGAGCTAATAGGCTTTGACCCTCTGATGATCCCCACGACTGCAGGAGTCCTCAAGAAAGGGTTTGGAAACAAAAATCCGGTAATTGTCGGAACACCACTGAAAGAAGTCAAAACGAAATTCAAAAAATCAGTCGGAGGAGTCACCACAGTTCCTCCTTTTATAACCCGCAACTTCGGCAAATACTATACCATTTATCCCCGCATTAACCGGAGAAAGTGTACCCGGTGCGGGGCTTGTTATCTTAATTGTTCTCCGCAGGCTGTTGAGAAATTCGAAGACGGAGAGTTCAGAATTAACGAGCAAAAGTGTATTTTATGTTATTGCTGCCGCGAACTCTGTCCAAATAATGCGGTGGATATTAAAAAATCCTTGCTGGCATCTCTTTTAACGGGAGCATAAAATTTATTTCAAAAAAAACTAACAAAGGCTAAAAAATAGTTTCTTTTAATTGGCCTATTAAGTAAGGGAGCCATGTGATGCTCCCCAGCGTGTTATTAGTATTTAGTCGTACTTATGCGCCCGCCTCTCTGCGATTTTCTTTTGTTTCTCTAACTCCGCCAATTTCTCCGGATCTGTTACTTTCCTTTCCTTCTCTTCTATCTCTTCTACATCTTCTGCAGCCATTAACTCTTCAGCCGTATCTAACCGCCCGCCGGATCTTGCCGCTCCTGTCTCCCAGTAAGGCCGATATCCATAGTGAGTGTAGCTTCTTGAGAGTTGCTCACGAGTTGTAGGGCATTTGTCTTTATCAAAGCCTTCTGCTTTTTCTAGAATATTCCTGGGAACAGCAAGGATGAAAGCCTGCTCAGCAGGTATATATGAAAGTGCCTGCCAGGGAACAGCAAACAGCTTATCGCTCATACCCATGAACCCACCAAGGGAGAGTGCTGCATACGCTACTCTACCAGTATTTAGGTCAATCATTAAGTCTTCAACTCTCCCGAGATCATCTCCATTTGTATTGACGACCTTATAGCCTTTTATCGTGCTTGATGGTAAAAAGTCTGGACTGACCCTGCCTGCCATACCTCCCATCGAGGCAACCCTTCCAGGTTCTGCAGCTTCCCTTCTCGCTACTTCCGACCGCTCTCTTTCCAATTGAGTCAGTCTCTCTCTTTCAGTTTGTGCCTGCCTCTCTGTTTCCATCCTCTCTCTTTCTAGCCGGGTAAGAGTTTCTTTTCCGGTCTCTTCCTGCGTCTGTGCTTCCGTCCGCCTCTTTTCTAGCTGTGCAAACTTTTCTTTCTCGGTTTCTTCCCGCTTCTCTGCTTCCATCCTCTCTTTTTCCAGCTGCGTTAGTCTCTCTCTCTCTATTTGGGCCTGCACCTCTACTTCAGTCCGCTCTTTTTCCAGTTGAGTAACCCTGCTTCTCTGTGTCTCTTCCTGAATCTTTACCTCTCTCATCTCTTTTTCGAGACGAGTTACTTCTTCTGTCTTTTCTCTCCTTGTTGCCTCCTGCAGATCTCTTTCTAACCGTGCCAACTTCTCTCTCTCAGCATTTGCTTGCCTTTCTGCTTCAGCCTGCTCTCTTTCCAACCGTGCCAGGCACTCTCTCTCGGCCTGTGCTTGCCTCTCCTTTTCCATCCGCTGTTTTTCTAGCTGCGAAACCTTTTCTTCCTCTGTCCCTTTTAGCGCCTCAAGCCTTTCTCTCTCTTGCCGTGCCTTTCTTCCTTCTTCTTTCTCTGTCGGCTCTCGGATCTCTGTTTCCGTACGAGTTACTTTTTCGGATACAGTTTCTCTAGAAGTTGCGGTTTGTCGCTCACTTTTAGTCCTTCCCTTTTCTTGCAGTACCTTCCTTTCTGCTTCCGTTTCTATCGGCTTCCGCCTCTCTGTTTCCATCCTGGCCTTTCTTTCCGCTTCTGTCACACCCTGCATTCCTGCTGCAGTTCCTGCTGCCACCGCTGCTCCTGCCACTGCTCCTGTCTGCCAGTAAGGTTTGTATCCATAGTAAGTGTAGGTTCTGGAGAGCTCATCACGAGTTAAAGGCCATTTATCTTTATCCAGGCCTTGTGCTTTATCAAGGGTCCCTTTAGGAATATTAAGCACGAAAGCATGCTCATGCACTCTCAATGAAAAAGACTGCCAGGGAATAGCAAATAATTTGCTGCCTATACCAAGGAATCCACCATGTGAGAGTACTGCATATGCAATTCTTCCATCCTGGAGATCAATCATTAATTCCTCAAATTTCCCAATGTTGTCTCCATCTCGATTGACTAACTTATCACTTTTTATAGAATCTGCTGACAAAAATTCCGGGTTCTCTCTACTTCCAGGATGGGCGGGCCCTTGTGACTCTATCACACCCTGTGCTCCTGCATAAGTGCCTGCCTGCGTAGTTCGTCCGCTTACAGTCTGCCAGTAGGGTTGATATCCGTAGTATGTATAGGTTCTCGATAGTTCTTCACGAGTTACAGGCCAGTTATCCTTATCAAAACCTTCTGCTTTCTCCAAAACATCCTTGGGGATATCAAGCGTGAAAGCATGCTCATGCAGCCTCAATGAAAGAGCCTGCCAGGGAATAGCAAATAATTTATCGCCCATACCCAGAAGTCCGCCAAATGAAAGTACGGCGTATCCCACTCTCCCATTATCAAGGTCAATCATTAAATCTTCAATCTTTCCAAGGTCGTCTCCGGCTGCATTGACTACTTTATCGCTTTTTATCGTATCCGCGGACAAAAATTCCGGATTATCTCTGTTTGCCATAGTTCCACTCCCAAAATCTTTTAGATTAATCATTGTAGATGTTAATGTTAAAGCCTGTACCCACCAGGCAACTTTTCTTCCCTACTCATAGCTAAATGTTACCCGGCCTATTCTCCACCATTCCTGTCCGCCAATAAGGCTGGTATCCATAGAACCTGTACATATTGGCAAGCCATTCGCGGTTAGTGTCAGGCCAGTGATCCTTATCAAAACCTTCTGCCTTCTTCAGCATGTCCTTAGGAATATCAAGTAAGAAGGCATTCTCATGAACTCTCAATGAAAGAGCATTCCAGGGAATGCCGAATAATTTGTTGCCAATACCCAGGAACCCACCAAAAGATAGGACTGCATAAGCTACTCTTCCGTCCTTGAGATCAATCATTAACTCTTCAATCTTCCCAAGATCCTCTCCAGCTGGGTTGACAACTTTATCTCCCTTTATCGAATCTGTTGACAAAAATTCCGGGTTCTCTCTGTCTGTCGTACTAACCTGTCCAGTTACTTCTGTCCGCCAGTAGGGCTGGTATCCATAGTAAGTGTAGGTTCTCAAGAGCTCACCACGAGTTACAGGCCAGTTATCCTTATCAAAGCCCTCTGCCTTTTCAA
The DNA here is from genome assembly GCA_030837265.1 of Methanobacteriota archaeon. Next base: position 1,992 of record JAUPKV010000574.1, on the reverse strand, counting down.
GGACCTCTCTGGGAATATCAAGTAAGAAGGCTCGCTCATAAGGTCTCAGTGAGAAGGCCTGCCAGGGAATAGCAAAGAATTTATCGCCCATACCCAGGAATCCACCAAAGGAAAGCACGACATACGCCACTCTACCATCCTGAAGATCAATCATTAAGTCTTCAATTTTCCCAAGATCGTCTCCGGCTGCGTTGACGATCCTGTCTCCCTTTATCCTGCCTGCTGACAAGAAATCTGGAATAACGTCTGAATGTTTATCTTTATTTGCCATAATTCCGACTCCCTTACTCCAGAGATATTGTTTAAAGCATGTGCTCCAGGCACAACTTTAAAATCTCCTCCCCGACTAATATTATTTTTTTGATGTTACTTAAAACTACCGGAATCACTAAAAGTAATATTTTATGTTACTAAGTGCAAAGTAATGAATAAATTTCATAGAGAATGAACAGGAAATAAATGTATTTTTACAGAAGCTTTCTTTCATCTCCGGGATATTAAGCTGACAAACGGCAGAAACATATATAAAAAATATATAACGAGGGAATTGGTTTTCGAGAATGCATTGGCCATTGAAGTGAAAGCCATAGAGAGGTTTTCAGAAACGTAAAAATTAAGCTTTTTATGAGGGGAAATTCGAAACACATTCTTAATTCATGAGACATGTTAACGTATAAATCAGGTTACAAACAAATCATCATCGTGAGCAACACTAAAGTGGGGTATTTGCTTTACTTTTCATTTTTTATCACAATTACTGTTAAAAACTGTGAACAGACATTTCACCATAGTTGTAATTAGTATATATAGAATGTTGTAATAAGCATATATTTATTAAATCAGAGTACAGTATGAAAAATAAATCTCAGTTGCTATTGAGACAAAATAGAAAAGCACAAATAATAAGCAACAAGATAATAGTATAGCGAAATGTTTCATTTTTATAATTGTTCAAAAAATTTGACGATTATTGAGCATTTATTTTCGTATTTTTAAATTATATTAAATCTGCAATATAATAAAAACGAACATAAAGTAGGTTTTAATCAAGAAAACCGAAAATATGTATTAAATAGAATTCTTTCACTCAAGCAGTATTCCTTAACGTACATTTGAGGTGATAAGATGGTCTCTACTTATGTCGATACCGAGTACGCTCCGGAAAGATGCTCTCTTTGCAACGGAACCGGGCATGATGAAAATGGAATATGCGAAGCTTGCAGCGGACAGGGAGACGTGCTCGTTGCCCAGCCTGCAAGAATATGTTACCTATGCGGTGGGTCAGGAAGTCTGGAAATATGTATTTGCAAGGCATGTGGAGGAAGCGGCTGGGCTCTCCTATAGGTATAGAGTGTGCCCTTTTACATTTTATTCATAGAGTTTTGAATTTAATTACCTGTAAAAGTTATATTTTCCTGCTTAAGACACTGTTATAACTTATACTGTTATAGCTTGTCGGAAAACTTTTTTTCAGAAATATAACCTGAGTCTTCAGGAAGTTCTTCATCTTTCTTTTGTAGTTTTTGTCGTGCCAGAAATTCTTCTTTTTTTTCTTCCGGGAGGCAGTCAAAGCAAGTCTCAAAGCGTGAGGACTTATATTTATTCAGGCATTTGGGGCAGATTTCCATACCCTTCAGGCTTGCAAAATGGCATCGTTTGCAGAGTGCAATTGCATTTGACAAAGACTCACACTCTTCATCAGCTTTTTTGGTTTCTTCCTTAATCAGGGCATTAATCCCGGATTCTTCAAGCCACTCATGATAAAGTTTTTTGAAATTACCTGCTCCCGAATCTTCAATAAGAACCTCAATCTGTTGTTCTTCGAGATAAGTGTGGTCAGGCTCAATTTTATGTACAGTCACGGCTTTATGCCATGAAGGGTGGCTTTTATGGCGGTGTTTGCCAGTTAGTACACAATCGAATTTCTGGTAATTCTGCCTGTAAATTTCTTTGAAGCGGGAATAGGCAGCACTGTAAATCTCTGAACGTATC
>JAUPKV010000573.1 GCA_030837265.1 Methanobacteriota archaeon | reverse complement strand
TAAATATATAATATTTTTAGCTATATAATATTAGCTATATAATTTTAGATATCTGAGCAAGGTTATGTTTAAATAACGTACGGATTGCGCACATGTTCTGTTATGCATTAATTGCCATAACCATTTATTATCTTATAATAAAGTACAACAAATATTCAGCTATCTCATCTAGGTAATATAAATATATGGTGAAATGCATTGGAAAAGCGATACTAATATAGTCAAAGTTATTTATCGCATAAGTCAAAGTTATTTATCGCATAAGTAAAAGATATCTATCGCTGAGGAGTTGAGAATTTCTTAATATGATGAATACAAATTACATTCTTATATTAAGAGACAATATTATATAAATACATTAATACTAATGTTAGACTCAATTAAATAGAGCCGAAAAAATGAACCCACAAAACACAGCTAAAGGAACCTCGTCTGCTGGAACAACAGGTATACCTTATACTTCAGGTGTTCCTGGGGATAATCAAGAACCCTTGATGATTCACCTGTTTGAGCTCAGGGATAGGCTGGCAAAAGTTATAATCTGTCTCATCCTGGGAGTGTTTATTGCTTATCCATTCTCGGCAAATGGAATGCAGTTGATCTGGAAGGAATTCATAACCTCCGATCTATACATGACAGCATACTCACCTCTGGAATGGATTTTGGCCCGACTGGAGCTCTCCCTGGTCTTTGCCCTCGCAATTACGGTTCCAATGTTCTTCTATCAGCTCTATGGGTTTGCAGGCAAAGGACTTTACCCAAATGAAAAGCGTTTCTTCCTTAAGGTTATTCCAATGTCTTTCTTGCTTTTCATATTCGGAGTAGCATTAGGCTACTTCATTGTCCTGCCTTTGATGTTCAAATACATTCTCATGTTCTCAGGAGATATGGCGACAGCACAGCTTTCAGTCGATGATACCCTCTCTGCTGTGACTACAATCCTTGCAGGTTTTGGAATAGTCTTTCAGCTTCCCCTACTGGTAGTCTTTGCAGTAAAGCTGGGGCTTGTAAAGTACCAGACCCTTAAAAAGCAGCGGATGATTATCTACAGTGCAATTTTGGCGTTCTCTCTTTTCCTTTCGCCTGATCCGACATTTATTGCTCAGATAGTCGTCGCGCTTTTGCTGGCAGTCCTTTTTGAGTTCAGCTTATTACTGGTTCGGATATTTTAATACAAACCAGGCTATTGAATGTGATTAACCTTTAAAAAAGCCAAGATTATTTAAAATATCACAAAGAAGGCTTGTCTGCCGATCGTTTTACAAGCATTTTTATATTTGAATATTGATAATAACAACTTATGATAGGTTCTACCGAACTAATTGCAATCCTGATTGCTGCACTCTTCCTCTTCGGGCCGCAGAAACTTCCGGAGCTTGCAAGATCTCTGGGAAGTGCGGCAGGGGAGTTCAAAAAAGCTCAGCGCGCAGCTGAACTGGAACTTAATCATTTCGATGCCTTTACTAAAAAAGCCACTGAAAACAAACTCACCCCTGAGGATAAAGAGGAAGACAAAGAAAAACTTCAGACCAATACTTTGAAAAATGAATAAAAAAGGAAAAATAATTCTGAAGGAATTGACCCCAAAAAGGAGAAAATCCAGGGGCTATTGACACCTCTAAGTAAGCAAATTAGAGGGTAAAGTATTCAAAAAAGAGCGAACCGAATAAGAAGACTTAAATAGTATGAAACATTGCCAGATATTAAGCCTAAACTGTAAAATCTCAAATATAAGGTTCAAAATAGGATTTTATCTCTCATAAAAATTAACTCGATTAAAAGATGGCAATTTTCAGATCAGTATTATCAAAAGTTATTACCTTCACAAGGCTAACTTTATAGAAAACGAAAAACAAGAGGTAAAGCTATGATAGGCACACAAGAGCTTATAATGATTTTTGGAGTAGTCCTGCTTCTTTTTGGGGCAACCAAACTCCCTGAACTGGCCCGCTCTATGGGGACTTCAATGGGAGAGTTCAAAAGAGCCCAGAAAGAATCCGAATTGAGCCTGAAGGAGTTCGAAAAATCAATAAGTGAGCCCACAGCCCCAAAGAAAACCAAAGTACAGGAAACCGCTGAAAAGCTCGGAATTGATATAAGAGGCAAGACCGAAGACCAGATTCTAGACGAAATTCAGAAATCCAGTGAGAGGCCAAAAGAAGTCTCCCATCCTTAAGAGCAGGTTCTTTTTTTTCTGTTTTACGACTTTTATTAAGTCCCTTCACTTAGAAGTTTTTTCTTTTATTTGAACCGAAAAATTTTTTTATTCTTAAGTGAAAGAATATCAAACAAAGTAGAAAGGAACTATTTTGTTAGGAGACATTTTTTGACAGAGATGATTTGTGAAGTCGACAGAGACGATAATTTTCTAGGCCTGCGAGAGCGTGAGGAGTTTTACTCAGGAAATTATATCCATAGGGCTTCGCAGCTCATTCTTCTCAATCCTGAAAATAAAATGCTTATTCAGAGAAGAGCACCCTGGAAAAAATGGTATCCTAACCGCTACACATATTCGGTAAGCGGCACAGTTGGGAATGAAACCTACGAAGCCTGCATGGAAAGAGAGATGCCCGAAGAAATAGGGATCCTGGTTCCTTTCCATAAGCTGTTTAGAATTCCCTGCCTTATAGAAAAAGGAGGAGCTTTCCATACAGTATTTTTAGGTATGTGTCCTGCAGAAACCGTTAAATTAATCAGGCCTGATATTGAAGAGATGATTTCCGTAAATTGGATAGAGCTTGATGAACTTTACAGTGCTATTGAAGCAGCACCTGAAAATTTTACCCCTTCATTGAGAGCAGGAATCACGAAAATCTTTAAAGAAGGATATGATAAGCATGTTTTTGAATAAGCATATTTTTGAATAAGCATGTTTTTCTGAGAAAGCGAACAATTGAAAAGTAGATAGCAATCTACTCTTAAATCTTCTTTTAAAGTATGGCTTTCAATACATATGTTCATCCAACGCTTTTTGCTCGACATATTCCCCTACTATTGGAATATTCTCCCCACATTTGGGACATGTCTTCTCAGGTGTTATATCGTATTTTTCGATCGCGAATATCCCGCGGCCGATTAGCAGTTTCCCGCAATTGGGGCAAAATGTATTATTACGGTCAGTCCCCGGGACATTGCCCATGTAGACATACTTAAGTCCTTCTTCTGTAGCGATTTTACAGGCTTCCTGCATGGTTTTCACTGGTGTCGGAGAAAGATTTTGCATTTTATACTGAGGGTGGAAACGTGTAAAATGGAGAGGAGTCTCAGGTCCCAGATTTTTGTAGATCCACTTTGAAAGTTCCCTCAGCTCTTCAAGAGAATCATTAACTCCCGGAATTATAAGGGTGGTGATCTCCACATGGATTCCCAG
>JAUPKV010000572.1 GCA_030837265.1 Methanobacteriota archaeon | reverse complement strand
GTTGTATCTTTTTGCAGATCTTTCTCTATTAAATGGCCATGAAAAGGCAAAGCTTTAAATCAGATGATTCATTTGTATTCAAGTTTCATTTCCGGGAATCGATCCCGTTGGGATGTGGCCTTGCAGGCAGGGCTGAACCGTGACTCAAAAAGTGAAACTTGGTGTTTAAATTGGTAAAATCTTTTTACGGATACATACGTGACGCATGGAAAAACCCTGATGAGACTTACGTAAACGAGCTCCGCTGGGAGCGCATGCAGGTCTGGAGAAAGCAGGGATCTGTGACCAGAATTGAAAGACCCACAAGAATTGACAGGGCACGCTCACTTGGATACAAGGCTAAACAGGGCATAATTGTTGTCAGAGTAAAAGTTCGCCGCGGAGGGCTTGGTCATGTAAGACCAAACCGTGGAAGAAGGACCCAGAGATTGGGGAAGAATAAGATCTCAGGCGGAATGAGCATCCAGAGGATTGCCGAGGTCCGTGCGGATCGTAAATACCCGAACCTTGAAGTTCTGAACTCTTACTGGGTAGGTGAGGATGGAAAACACAAATGGTACGAAGTCATCCTTGTAGACCCGCATCACCCTGTCATAAAGAGTGATAAGAACCTGAACTGGATCTGCGACCCGTCTATCAGGGGCAGGGCCACAAGGGGCAAGACCAGTGCCGGACGGAAAGGCAGAGGCTTGTCCACACGCGGTAAGGGTACTGAGAAAACCAGGCCAAGTATCCGTGTGCACAGGAATAGAGGCAAGTAAGAGTCGAGTCAAGTGATTCATTACATTACATTGCGTGCTATCGCCCACGCAACCGAAGATATATCCAGAGTGAAGGCAGCTCTGGACTTTTTTTTATCCGGTGCTGGCGTTCGGGAAGGCAACAAATTAATTGAAGAAATCCCGGCTGAAGGGCACCATGGAAATCCCATTACCATACTGAGCGTGCAGCTTAAAAGAAAAGCACACTGTCTAGGTTTTGCCCATTTTGTCCGGGAGAGATTCTCGGGAGAAGATGTTGAACGACTCAGGGAGGAAATGCCTGAAAAGCTTGACGATGACCAGGTCTTCCATCTTCGCTTTGATAAACAAGCTGCATACCTGCAGCAGGTAAAGCTGACTGATTCATCGGATGCGGTTATTGCCAAAATCAAGATCGAGACCTATCCGAAGAACAGGGAAAAAGCCGGAGCCATCGTGGAGGAGTTATTTGGGCAAACATAAATTTTACGACTTTTGTGTCCATGCTGTTCCTGATGGAGATAACACTTCCTCTGAGCTTGCAGCGATTGCAGAGCATTTAGGATATAGCGGGATTGCACTTGCAAACCACTCGGATAAACTGCCTCAATCATGGCCTATGCTTAACCTTCCTGACGGATTTGAGATCTTCAATGGAATTGAACTAGTTGAAGAAAATCCCTCAAAACTTCATGGATTGATTGGGAAATATAAGAAGTCCGTTGACGTCCTGATCGTACATGGTGGCTCAGAAGCTGTCAACAGAGCTGCACTTGAAAATCCCGGAGTTGATATTCTTAACCATCCGGCTTTCGATAAGAGCAGCGGATTAAATCAGGTGCTTGCAAAGGCAGCAGCTGAAAATGGAGTTGCAATAGGCCTGACCCTGAGATCTCTCCTTAATTCAAGAGGTGCAAGACGCATCCGTCAGTTAACGGATCTTAGAGCCAATCTTGATCTGGCCAGGAAATACGAAGTTTCTCTTGTCCTTTCAAGTGATTCTTTGTCCTGTTTTGATCTTCGTGCTCCAATGGATGCTCTTGCTCTGGCTGAAATCTGCGGGCTTGAAGAAGATGAAGCCATTGACGCTATGAGCACAGTGCCTGAAAAAATCATCTCAAAAAAACGCCCCAGGACAGGATATATCAGGGAAGGTGTGGAAGTACTTGAGGATGGGGATTATTTTTGAAACGTCTGCTTCCTTCTCTTCGTATGAAAAAACGCTATCTAGCTATTGAACTGATATGTGAGGAACCTGCAAACAGGAATGATCTGATAAAGGAGCTTATGTCTTCTGCATCCTCTCTGCTCGGGGATGTCGTTGCAAGTGAGTGTGATATCAAAGTGCTTGGTTTTGAAGACTTCAAAGGTGTTATTCAATGTACACATACCAGGGTAAAAGAAACAAGAGCTTCCCTGGCAGCACTCACAAGAATTAACGGTAAAAGGGCAACTTTGCATATACTGGGAACCTCCGGCACAATAAAGAGAGTTAATGAAAAATTTCTCCAGAAGTATAAGGTCTTCGAACCAAAATCGAGGTAAAGTCCAGAGATCGATGGTTGCGAAAAATTCAGAAATATAAATTATATTAAATATAAAATAGATTATTATTCCAAGCATTATTTTAGTGACGACATAAAACTTTATCTATAAAGTTGTTATCTATTAAGTTTTATATATTAAGTTGTTGTCTGTAAGCTTTATCATTAAGTTGTTAACATGAAGCTATATTCGTTTAGCTGTCAGAACTGTATAATATAAACTATAATGGATGAGTATTAGTGTAACAAAGTATGATATTGATTGGCAGGACTCATTGAAGCAAAAAACTCTTCGGAATTTTTGGGAGTTGAATATGGATGACTGCGAGACCACCGGAATGCATTCTTAATGACAGATGACGTGGTATTGTGGAGGGTATTTTTCCACGAAAATATATAATATTCCCGTGTGCTGATAATTTGGTCTCACAAGCATTTTTAGTCTCACAAGCATTATAACTGAGGAAATACACTTTATTAACGACTCAGTTAAAATATGTTGAGAACTTTAAAGAATAGTTAAAAGGCTCTCAGGTATGTGAATCCAATTGTGCTTGGAAGACGCATTTAAAGGGCAAAAGTGCCTTTGAATTCACTTTACTGGATATTTTCCAATGGTTTCATCGAAAAAAGTTATTAGGATTGCAAGTCCTAAATTAAAGGCTAAAAACTCTAATAAGGAAGAAATACGTTATAGGGATCAAAAGTTGATTTCCTTACCTGAATGCCGGGTTGGGGACATTCTGTCCTGGATTCTCGGATCTCCGCATATGTCCATGATATGACTGAAGCCTTTTTCCGGAAAGGCAATGATTAGCTAACGACTCTGCGGGTAAATATCCTTAGAGGAAAAGACCGGTACTTGACCGGGAAGATTGAAACATTACAAACAGAAATTAAGGGAGATATGGAATAATGCAGATGGCACCACAAATGGGTTATGACAGGGCAATTACGGTTTTTAGCCCTGATGGAAGACTTTTTCAGGTAGAATATGCTCGTGAAGCGGTCAAAAGGGGAACAACCGCCGTGGGAATAAAGGCATCAGATGGGGTAGTGCTGCTGGTTGACAAAAGAATAACGAGCAGGCTTGTGGAAGCGGAATCAATTGAAAAAATTTTCCAAATTGACGACCACATCGGAGCTGCAACCTCAGGGCTTGTAGCTGATGCTCGCTCCCTTGTTGATAGAGCCCGCGTGGAAGCGCAGATCAACAGGGTTTCTTATGATGAACCCATAGGCGTAGAAGTTATCTCCAAGAAAATTTGTGATCATAAGCAGACTTACACTCAGTACGGCGGGGTTCGCCCTTACGGAACCGCACTCCTTATTGCAGGTGTGGATGACAGTTCTCCCAGACTCTTTGAGACTGACCCTAGCGGAGCACTTCTGGAATACAAGGCTACAGCCATCGGAGCAGGCAGAAATGCAGTAGTTGAGGTCTTCGAAGCGGACTACAAAGAGGACATGAATATTAATGCAGCTATTCTTCTAGGGATGGATGCGCTCTATAAAGCCGCTGAAGGTAAGTTCGACGCTTTAACCCTTGAAGTGGGAGTTGTATCCCTTCCCGACAAAAAGTTCAGAAAGCTAGTTCCTAAAGAAGTTGAAAGCTATGTTCAACAGATCCTTGAGAAACACAGGGGCGAACACAAAGAATAAAACCTATATAACGTTAGAAAATGAGTAATCAGATAATTTTCTGATTCTCAAAATTATATTTTGGGAAGGTATCTAAAGATGGTATCCCTGGACGAAGCAGTGACTGCAAGGCTCAAAAGAGGTAGCAAACATTTTGAAATCCTGGTCGAGCCCGATGGAGCTCTAGCTTACAAGCGTGGAGAAGAGATAAGTTTGGAAAATATTCTGGCAGTTGAGACTATTTTCGAAGATGCAAACCGAGGGGATAGAGCAGCAGAATCCGATATTATTAATTCTTTTGATACAACTGACCCTTATAAGATCGCTGACGTTATCCTGAAACACGGAGAGCTTCAACTCACTGCTGAACAGAGAAAACGTATGTTAGAGGAGAAAAAGAAAAAGGTTATCTATACCATCTCCAGAAACGCAATTAATCCTCAGACAAGAGCACCTCACCCTCCTGCAAGGATAGAAAAGGCAATGGAAGAGGCAAAGGTGCACATAGATCCTTTAAAAAGCGTGGATCAGCTGGTCAATATTACAATGAAAGCCATTCGCCCGCTTATACCCATAAGATTTGAGGAAATCAGTATTGCCGTGAGAATCCCCCCCGAGTATGCCCCCAAAGCTTACGGAGATATTTCCAAGGTGGGAAACATTACAAAAGAAGAATGGCAGCGTGACGGCTCCTGGATTGCAGTGATAAGAATTCCGGCAGGAGTTCAGACTGATTTTTACGCTCTTATAAATCATCTTACTAAAGGAGAGGCGCAAACTAAACTTTTATAAGAGGATGTTGGATGGACAAAAAGATAGTGATCCCTGGTGACCTGTTATCCGAGAATACAAAAAAACCCGGATACGGGACGTATGTTAAGAACGATAAGATATATTCTTTGTTTTGTGGTATTGAGAATCTTAAAGAGGATAAAGTTGGAGTAATCCCTCTCGCAGGAGCTTATATCCCCTCAGTAAATGATGTGGTGATTGGGATTGTTATTGCGGTTACTCCATCCAACTGGATAATGGACATTGCCGCTCCATATGACGGTTTATTCCACGTATCCGAATATCCGAAAAGAGTCGAATCCCGGGAGATGCATGACGTCTTTGATGTAGGCGATTCCTTGATTCTCAGAGTAAAAGAAGTAGATAGTTCCATGAAGATTGAGCTTGCCCTGAGAGATTCGAACTTAAATAAACTTAAAACAGGCCAGATAGTCGAGGTTGAGCCTGTAAAGGTTCCCCGTGTAATAGGACATGGCGGTTCCATGATCTCAATGCTGAAGAAAGAGACAAACTGCAGCATATTCGTTGGTCAGAATGGTAGAATCTGGATTGACGGAAAGGACGAGGATGTAGAGCTTTTGAGCAGGGCTCTCCTGAAGATTCAAGCTGAAGCTCAACGTTCCGGATTGACAGATCGAATCTACAACTTTTTGAAAAGTGAAAGAACGAAACAGAAAGAATCAAAACCTGCAAAGTTCTTTAAAAATGAGAAAAATGAGACGAGTTTGGCAAAAGAAAATCATTCTGAAGAGATCTACAGGAAAATTGATGTATTGCTGAACCCGAATAACTGATTTCTGTTTTAGGAGTTTTTGGAGATTAAAGTATGAGCAGTATGAGTGATAAACCTGAAAAATTAATCACTGACGATGGGCTACGCCTAGACGGGAGGCGAACGGACGAGATCAGGCCCATGAAAATAGAAATTGGAGTGCTTTCCAGAGCCGATGGCTCATGTTACCTCGAATGGGGCAAAAATAAGGTCCTGGTAGGTGTATTTGGCCCAAGAGAAGTGCATCCCCGTCGTACTCAGAGGGCAGGTACCGCAGTTATCCGTTATAAGTACAATATGGCTTCTTTTTCCGTAGAAGATAGGGCTCGACCTGGCCCTAGCAGGCGAAGCATTGAAATTTCAAAGGTTTCCAGGGAAGCTTTTGAACCGGTTATTATGACTGAGCTTTTCCCTAAAACGGCAATTGATATTTTTGTGGAAGTACTTCAGGCTGATGCAGGGACGAGAACAGCAGCAATTAACGCTTCAAGTGTAGCTCTTGCAGATGCAGGCATTCCCATGAAAGGTCTAATTACTTCCTGTGCCTTTGGAAAAGTTGATGGGCAGGTAGTACTTGACCTGAACAAGGAAGAAGACAATTATGGTGAGGCCGATTTTCCTGTAGCAATGACTCAGGATGGAGAAATTACCCTTCTCCAGATGGACGGTCATCTTACTCCTGAAGAAATCAAAAAAGGCCTGGAACTTGTGAAGAAAGGATGTAAGGAAATTCTCGAAATTCAACAGGCGGTCCTGAGAAAGAAGTTTGAAACTCCGGTTGAAGAAGCCGCAGTGGAAGCTGAAGCAAGTGAAGAAACCGAGAGTAAAGTATCCAGGTTGGAAGCGCCCCTTCTCGAACATGCCCTTGATGAACCAACTGCCGAAAAGGTTCCTGAAGATACCGACGATGAGCTGGAAGAAGCAGAATCCTCCGAAGAGTCCTCAATCGGTTTTACTACTGAAGAGACTCCTGAGTGTGATAACTTAGAGGAAATAATTAAAGAAGCTGAGGTCGTAGTAGAGGGAGATACCTTAGAAGAAGCAATTGAAGCTGAAATCGAGGAAGAAGAGGAAGAAGAAGCTCTGGAAGAGGAAGCTGAGTTTGAAGCCTCTTTTGAAGCAGCTCCGGAGTCAGCAGATCTTGAAGAGCAGCCCTGCGAGGAAGAATCGGTTCCATGTGAAGAAGAACATGAATCAGAACCTGCAGAAATTGACGAAGATGTTCAGCTCGGAGAAAGTATAGAACATGAAGAGCTTGCCGCAGAAGAGTCTTTAGAATCCGAGCAGGAAATTAAGTCTGATATCGATACTACCGTGAAAGATGCTGCTGCAGATGAGCCTATTCCGGAAGAAGTAAAACCTGTGGAAGAAAAACGTGAAGGACCCTGGAAGGTAGTAAAAGATCCCTCTGAATCGGGAAACAGAGGTGAAAACGAATGAGTGAAGTTATTGCTACTCTTAAAAAGGATTTTATTTATAACCTTATGATAAAAGGAAAGCGTCAGGACGGACGCGGGTTTAAGGATTTCAGAGACATCAAACTTGAGACAAACGTTGTTATCAAAGCTGAAGGCTCAGCAAAGGTAACTTTAGGAGAAACTCAGGTTCTTGTAGGGGTTAAACTCCAGACAGGAACTCCTTTTTCGGACTCTCAGGACGAAGGTGTGATTATTACCAATCTGGAGCTTAACCCTATAGCATCTCCTGAATTTGAGCCGGGCCCCCCTAAAGAAGAAGCTATCGAAATGGCAAGAGTTGTAGACAGGGGAATTCGAGAATCCGGTGCAATTGACGTAAAAAAGCTTTGCATAACGCATGGAGAGTCTGTCTGGATTGTCTTTATCGATGTCCACATCCTTAATGACAGCGGAAATCTTATTGATGCCTCATGTCTGGCTGCCATTGCAGCTCTTTTGACAACAACTGTCCCGAACGAGCAGCACGGCATCGGTCCGAACGCTCCCCTCGCAATGAAAGAGCTACCCGTTGGTATTACTATTGCCAAGATAGGCTCAAAGCTAATGGTTGATCCCTCACTGGACGAAGAGATGGTTTGTGATACAAAATTGACAATCGTATCAAGTTCAGACGGGTCTGTTGCCGGTATGCAAAAAATGGGTCCAGCCCCTTTCACTGAATCAGAGATTCTGGAAGCTATCGATATTGCACGCGAAAAGGGAGCCGAACTGAGGGAACTGTACCTGGAAGGACTCGTAAAGCAGGAATAGATCAGGCAGGATGAATTAAGTATAAATATTAAATGCTCCAGTATTACGGTCTAAGCTGACTGAGCATTTATGTTTTAAGGAGTTAGTACTATGGCAAAAAAGTTTACTAAAAAAGGTAGAATTTCCAGATCAGCAGGCAGATTCGGTCCCAGATATGGGAGAAAAGACAGAAAGTTAGTGGCTGACCTGGAAGAACGCATGCGAGCTCCGCACGTATGTACTAAGTGCGCTCGTCCGACAGTCAAAAGGTTGGGGACAGGTATATGGAAATGCAGCAAATGTGGGTATACATTTGCCGGCGGAACCTATATTCCCAGCACCAGTGTTGGTCTGACCTTGTTGCGTACAATGAAGAACCTCGCAGAAGCAAAAGCAAAATAAATTCATAAGGATGTGGGAGTATGGGATATAAGTGCACCAGGTGCAAACAAAAAGTCGAAATAGACTACGAGTACACAGGTATAAGGTGCCCCTACTGTGGACACCGAATTCTGGTAAAAGAGCGCCCTACGACCATTAAACGCGTCATTGCCGAGTAAGAAGATGTTAATAACTTCTTCTCGCAAACCTTCTGCAAAGACCCGGACGCTTTGCAAATTGCTGTCCAGATTTACAGGCAGCAGGTGCATAAATCGCGGAAAAATGGGTATGCATGAGTTAGTGGAGTTCGCCCAGGGCAGCCCTCTAATTGTCATAGGCGAGTACCACGGAAATCCGGGGGAACTCAGCTTTTATGACGAAAATGGTAAGTCCCTTTTTTCCCTCAGGTTTACAGACTGGTATTCCGGGGAAGTTGATTCGTACTGGTTTCCCGATGCTGAACCTGTCCTAACGGGTGAGGGAGAGATTGCTGACGCACTCGAGTCTTTTTTCCACTTTCAAAAGGTTGATAGCGATAAAATCGATCAACTTCCTTCTCGCTCTACTTTAATAGCTGCGGAAGACAAGTATATTGATTTTATAGGTGATAGGAATTCTCTTTTTAAGCTTAATATGAAAGGCTTTAAAAAAAACGGACTTTGAATTTTTTTTTGGGAGGAATTTCTTGAGACTTTTCGCAGAATTTGCTTTTGAAACCGAGACTGCTGAGATGATCTTCAGGGCTGTCCAGCCCGAACTTAATGATAATTTCTCAGAACGATCTGCAATAAGCCTTTCACTTGAGGAAGCTAACAGGTTGGTGCTGAGCATAAAAGCTGAAGATCCCGTTTCCCTCCGTTCGGCTCTGAACACCTGGTTCCGGCTTATTCAAATTGCCCAGGAAGTTCTTGAAGTTACATCGTAGAGAAATAGCCAGAATAAGCAGCAACATATGAAGGAATGGAACTGATCAAGTATAAAATTCTCAGTAAATACTTCCCTTTTAAGGGAAAGAAAGGCCCTTTGGAGGAGACTTGAAAGGTTTTAAAAGAAGGGATAAACCTTCTAAAAGAATCTCATTGAATACAGTATGAAAAAATATTAATGTTTTTTTAAAGTTATATCTTCAAAAATCACATTAAAGATAACGAGCTTTTAATAATTGTAGAATTCTTTTTATATAATATCAATCTTTACTCTATAAGATTATTATGAGACTGGCCTGGATTGATGCCTTAAAGGGATTCGGAATCCTGCTTGTAGTATTTGCGCACTACATGCTCCCTCAGGCACTTGATACTTACATTTTTTCTTTCCATATGCCGCTTTTCTTTTTCGTTTCCGGATTCGTATTCAATTTCGTGAAATATTCGGAATCAGCTGCAAATTTCATAAAACGAAGATTCAGGTCTCTTATCATACCTTACTTTGCTTTTGCAGTAATTACCCTCCTTTTTTACTTTTTACTTGATGAATTGTACACTCCGGAAGTTGTAAGTTTTAAGATTTTCGGAGCTGGCATCTTTCATATAGTATATTCAATCATATTTTCCCAGACTACAATGATTTCTTATAATGGACCCCTCTGGTTCCTAACCTGTCTTTTTGTAACCGAATTATTTTTTTTTGGGCTAGCGAAAAGATATTTTTGGCAGCCTGTGAAACTTGGAATCTGGCTTATCATGGCTGGAATCATAGGGTACCTTTATTCAGTTTATATCCCTTTCAGACTGCCATGGAACGCAGATGTTGCACTTACCGCTGTTGTCTTCTACGGAACAGGAAATTTATTTAGAAGACTTATAGACTCCAGAATACTTTTGGACTCAAACGAAAATCGCAGTGATAGTTCCTGTTTCCGTGATCCAAATTCGAAGTTTAGCAATATGTATTTCAGGATAGAAAATTTTGTGTCTGTGTTTTTTATCCTTGTAAGCCTGCTATATTTTGCTTACCTTCTGAAATATCCAACAGATAAGATCAACATGAGTGGGCTGATCTACGGAGAGTTCTTCTCATTTTATTTTCTGGCTTTTTCGGGAATCTTTACTTTTGTATATATATTAAAAAAAATAGGCAGTGTGGCAATACTGGAGTACTACGGGAGAAACAGCCTGATTGTGCTTGCACTTCACTTCCCTATGAAAGATATCCTTATCAAACTTTCTTCACTAATTTTTGATATGGGTATCGATTGTTTTGCTTACACAACCTCTTTTGCAGTAGCCTTAACAGTGCTAAATCTTCTTGGACTGATGCCTGTAATCTTTCTTATCAATAGATATTTCCCACTCTTAGCAGGAAAGAGAAGTTATTCTAAGAGCTTTAAAAGCCTCAAAGCCCGTTCCAGTAATAGAATTAAATGACGGAATATTGATCCTCTGAATTTGGTATATCTTTCAAACAGTTAAATTTTTTAATATGTAAACAGAATAATTAAGTATAATTTGGGTATGCAAAATGGATGAGGAAAAATCAAAAAGTCGATGGGAAAGCCGAAAAAAAATAATGGTTATTAGCCTGGTTCTTGTTTTTATTGTCGCAATTATAATTATCCTCCTGTCAGCCAAACCTTCCGGTAAGATCGTTTATGTAAATACCAATGGGAGTGGAAACTTCAACTGTGATGGGATTGATGACCAGGTAGAGATAAATGAAGCTCTTGCATATGTGGTTGAAAACCCGGAATATGCGACTGTTTATTTACAGGGTCCCAATACCTATGTCATCTCGGATAGCCTTTACATAGGAAGTAATACTGTCCTTGCAGGGGATTCCACAGCTGTTGTTAAACTTAAGGATAAAGCAGGCTGGAAGAAAGATAAGCCTTTAATTACACAAATGGATAGTGCCGGAAATCAAAATGTTATCATTAAAGGATTTGAGATTGATGGAAATCATAACAATAACAGTGAATTATATATGGGAAAGGGATATTACAACCTGATCTTCTTTGTTAATTCCGATAATATACAAGTTCACGATATGTACATGCATGACAGCCACGGGGATGGGCTGAAGGCCACAAGATGTACAAATATCCAGTTTTACAATAACTCGGTTTACAAATTAGGGCATGATGCTCTCTATATCATCTATTCTACAAACGTGAAAGCCTGGAACAATAAAATAACAGCCAGAATTAACAGTGGTTTAAGAATCTACAATGTCAACCATGTAAAATTCAACAATAATGTCATTGAATCTGAAGGGGAAGGAGGAGCGGGAATTGAAATTCAGAAGTCCGATCCGGCAACTATTATGGACGACATAGAGATCTGCAACAATTTATTAAATAAGACCAATGCGGCTGGTATTTGGATCACAGGTTATGGATCTAAGTATTCCATGGACTCTGCTAAAAATGTATACATCCATGATAACAAGTTTTATAAGACCGGTACTGACCAGGGTGCAGAATGGGCAGGCGGGATAGTGCTCAATGGTTTTAATAATACTCTCATCGAAAATAACCTATTCGACGGCTGCTATGGTGCAGCTATTGCACACAAGAAAGTTGATTCATTTTCAGCCCCAGGTTCAGGCTATATAACTGTTGTAAAAAACAATATTATAATTAATACTCAGGCCAGCCGATCAGCCGGAAAAGGTTATGCAATATTCAATAAGTTGAATAATACTCATTCGTTTATACTCGAAAATAACTGCCTGTCAAATAATAAAGGTGGAAATTATATGTATGCGACCTCAACATCTGATGTTAAAGTTGATCCGGGGTTCGTTGAACAGGTCAGCAAAAATGAGTCTCTGAAAAAGGATTTTCCATGGGTTGAAGCATTGTCTGCCGGACCTCTGGACTTGACCAAATAAAACAAATCAAGACATAATCTCAATGCATACTTATTTTTTTGTGATAATGCTCAATCTTTATTTTTCAAAGGCACATAATGAAAATGTTCCGTTTAACGCGTAGCCAATTTAGGATTTTAGGAAAAGCAAGCAACAATGAAAAGATGCTAGCAGCAATTAGATAATCTTTCCAAGATTTCATATTATCTCTCCGTCTTATATATCATGAAATATTTTTGGCTTTTTTGAAACCCTATTTAGTATTTAATATCTTGTCAGTATTTAGAGGTAATAGTAATTTGAATTCTAACTTGTGTTTCTAAACGGCTGAATTTTAAAAATTCCATTTAAATGATACAATTATGGAAAATAAGTTGAGATAATCCAAAATAAATATAAGTAATACCATACACAGGTCAAGCAAAAAGCAGATTGATGAAAATATATGATAAAATCAGGCAGCTTTTTTTTATATAAGGGTATGCGCTGTATCATTGGTGCAGTGATCTTATTCAATGGAGTGCCTTACATAGTCGCAGCTTCTCATATATTTCGCGGGGAAGGAGACCGTGTGACAGTTGATGGAAGAGAATTTATGGTTAAGAGGCTTTTCAAAAATTTTGACCTGGCTCTGATAGAGATCCCTCCTGACTGTACATTCGAAACTACAAAATTTGGCAGCGCAGTAGTACTGGAAAACGCTTCACTTGTCAATGATACGCACGTTATCGCGTGCAGAGTGATTAATGCCGGGAATTCATTGCTTTATTTGAGCTTTCCTGCATTTGATATGCCGCAGCCGGGAGATAGTGGTTCTCCTATACTGCAAGCAGGAAATGTAATCGGGCTTTTGTCTTCAATTACGTTAAATAACTGTACGGGAACTGCTATCTCGTCTAATATTCTCCTAAACTTAGGAAAATAATTAAAGCATTCCGGGAACTGCAGCAATTTCTGCATCTGCAAACCTTGCTATTTGAAAAGAAAGATTAAGAAGGTAAAGTGAGGCATTTATAGATTTTGAAGGTTAATTTATCCGCATCGACTTAGAGATATTCCTGAGCTTTCAGGAAAAGTTCTGGGCTGCTGGTGTGTTTCTAAAACGGATAACAGATGTCATGGAAATTCTCTGGCATATCTTGCTGATCATCCCGAAACCCTGAATGCTGCAATCTCTGGTTCCATGACACCGGAAGAGATCGCAAAAAAATCTTTGATTATTACGGCTGGATATTACCCACCAAAATTCAATTCCGATCCGTAATTGGATTTTTTTTATAGAGCATCTAAGGATACTGGTGAGTTCGCCTTTTTTATTCTTAACCGGTAAATATTCAATGAAGGTGTGACTGGTTTCCGAAAATTTATTACTACAAGCCAATAGGTTGCATAGAACTTTGGAACTTTGACACTATAGAGTTTTATTGAATATTTGCGCAATTATGTAACTTATTAATTATCCCTTCTATTTAATGTTCAAAAGAAGTTGAAATATTTT